>JBATEA010000308.1:0-6542 GCA_049663745.1 Steroidobacteraceae bacterium
CCGCGCTCGACCTGGTGCGCGAAGGCGTGCTCGAGCGGTTCGACGTGGAGCTGATCGCCGCCTCGCGCGAGGCCATCGACATGGCCGAGGATCGGGAGCAGTTCCGCAATGCCATGCGCAGCATCGGCCTCGAGTGCCCGCTGTCCTACATTGCGCACAATCTCGACGAGGCGCTCGCCGTCCAGGGCGAAGTCGGATTCCCGACGGTGATCAGGCCGTCCTTCACGCTGGGCGGCTCGGGCGGCGGCATCGCCTTCAATCGAGAGGAATTCGAGGAAATCGTGACGCGCGGGCTCGATGCGTCACCGACCGGCGAGGTGCTGATCGAGGAATCGGTGCTGGGCTGGAAGGAATTCGAGATGGAGGTGGTCCGCGACCGCAAGGACAACTGCATCATCGTCTGCTCGATCGAGAACCTGGACCCGATGGGTGTGCACACGGGCGACTCGATCACCGTGGCTCCCGCGCAGACGCTGACTGACAAGGAATACCAGCGCATGCGCGACGCTTCGATCGCCGTGTTGCGCCAGGTCGGGGTCGAGTGCGGCGGGTCCAATGTACAGTTCGCGCTCAATCCGAAGAACGGGCGCATGCTCGTGATCGAGATGAACCCGCGCGTCTCACGGTCGTCCGCGCTGGCATCGAAGGCGACCGGGTTTCCGATCGCCAAGGTTGCCGCCAAGCTGGCCGTCGGCTACACGCTCGACGAACTCCGCAATGAGATCACCGGCGGCGCGACACCGGCCTCGTTCGAGCCGACAATCGATTACGTCGTCACCAAAGTGCCGCGCTTCACATTCGAGAAATTTCCGGGCTCCGACGTGCGCCTGACCACCCAGATGAAATCGGTCGGCGAAGCGATGGCGATCGGGCGGACGTTCCAGGAATCGCTGCAGAAGGCCATGCGCAGCCTCGAAACCGGCTGTGACGGCCTGACGCCCGTCATGAAGCTGCCGCTCGACGCCGATGGCGAACAACGCCTCGCCGAGGAGCTGCGCCACCCGGGCGCCGACCGCATCCGCTACACGGCCGACGCGTTCCGCGCCGGCTGGGCGCTCGCGCGCATCGCGGCCGAATCCGCAATCGACCCCTGGTTCCTGGCACAGATCGAGGACCTGGTGCGCGAGGAAGAGACCGTCCGCACGGAAGGGATCACGGCCCTCACGGTCGAGCGCCTGCTCGCGCTGAAGCGCAAGGGCTTCTCGGACGCCGCGCTGGCGCGTGCGATGGGCGCCCCGGAGTCACGTGTCCGCGCGAGGCGCTTCGCCTGCGGCGTGCATCCGGTCTACAAGCGCGTCGACACCTGCGCTGCGGAGTTCGCCACGTCGACAGCCTACCTCTACTCGACCTACGAGCAGGAATGCGAGTCCGCGCCGACCGATAACCGCAAGATCATGATCCTGGGCGGCGGCCCGAATCGAATCGGCCAGGGCATCGAGTTCGACTATTGCTGCGTGCATGCCGCACTCGCATTGCGCGAAGACGGCTACGAAACCATCATGGTGAACTGCAATCCCGAGACCGTCTCGACCGATTTCGACATCTCGGACCGCCTGTATTTCGAGCCGCTGACATTTGAAGACGTCATGGAGATCATCGCCAAGGAGAAACCGCTCGGCGTCATCGTCCAGTTCGGCGGCCAGACGCCGCTCAAGCTTTCACGCCAGCTGGCGGCGGCCGGCGCGCCGATCATCGGCACGAGCCCCGATTCGATCGACATCGCGGAGGACCGTGAGCGCTTCCAGCAGCTGCTGAAGCAGCTCGGCCTGCGCCAGGCGGCCAACGCGACGGCACGCGACGAGGAGCGCGCGATCGAGCTTGCGCGCGACGTCGGGTATCCGCTGATCGTCCGGCCGTCTTATGTTCTGGGCGGACGCGCCATGGAAGTCGTCTACGAGGAGGAGGACCTGCGGCAATACATGCGCGAGGCCGTGAAGGTCTCGAATGAGAGCCCCGTGCTGCTCGACCGCTTCCTGGATCTTGCCATCGAAGTCGACGTGGACGCGATCTGCGACGGCGAGGACGTGCTGGTCGGCGGCATCATGGAGCACGTCGAGCAGGCTGGCGTGCATTCCGGCGATTCCAGCTGCTCGCTGCCGCCCGCCAGTCTTTCGCCCGAAGTGCAGGACGAGCTGCGCGCCCAGACGCGCAAGATGGCCTATGCGCTCAATGTCGTCGGGCTGATGAACGTGCAGTTCGCGATCCAGAACGGCATTGTTTACGTACTCGAGGTCAACCCGCGCGCATCGCGCACGGTTCCGTTCGTGTCGAAGGCGACCGGCGTGCCGCTGGCAAAAATCGCTGCGCGGGTGATGGTCGGCGGCAAGCTGGCTGCGCTTGGCGTGCTCGACGAACGGGTGCCGCCGTATTACTCGGTCAAGGAAGCCGTGTTCCCGTTCAACAAGTTCCCGGAGTCCGATCCGATACTGGGCCCGGAGATGAAGTCCACCGGCGAGGTGATGGGAACGGGCCGGACATTCGGCGAGGCCTATGCGAAGGCGCAGGCGGCGAGCGGAGTCCGCCTGCCGATCCGCGGCGTCTGCCTGATCTCGGTGCGCGACCGCGACAAGGAGGGTGCCGTCGCGATCGCGCGCCGGCTCCACGGGCGTGGATTCGAGATCCTGGCTACGCTCGGCACGGCGCTCGCGCTGGAAGCGGCGGGCATTCCCTGTCGCCGGGCATTGAAGGTGCGCGAGGGCCGGCCGCACATCGTGGACATGATCAAAAACGACGAGATCGACCTGATCGTCAACACGACCGAAGGCAAGCGCGCGATCCGCGAATCCCGCTCGATCCGCCGCGAGGCGGAGTTCCGCAAGGTGACTTACTACACGACCGTCGCCGCGGCGCACGCGACCTGCGAGGCGCTCGATCATCTCGAGGACCTCGACGTCAACCGGCTGCAGGACCTTCACGACGAACTGGGTGCCGCGTGAGAGCGCCGATCACGCTACGCGGCGCGGAGATGCTGCGTGCAGAATTGCGCAAGCTCAAGGGCGAGAGCCGGCCGACGATCATCCGCGCGATCGCGGATGCGCGATCGCACGGCGATCTTTCCGAGAACGCCGAGTATCACGCCGCGCGGGAGCAGCAGGGATTCATCGAGGGCCGCATCAACGAAATCGAGCAGCGCCTGGCCAACGCCCAGGTGATCGATCCGGCGGCATTGCCGGACAGTGGAAAGGTCGTCTTCGGGGCAACCGTCGAGCTGGCGCCGGTCGGCGGCGGGGCCGAGGTTCGCTACCAGATCGTCGGTGACGACGAAGCCGACATCCGCAACGGGCTCATATCAATCAACTCGCCAATCGCGCGCGCGCTCATCGGCAAAATGGCGGGCGATGAGGTGGAAGTCGCAGCACCGGGCGGCGCGCACAGTTTCGAAATCCTCGCGGTGCGTCTCGTATGATTCAAGAATCTGGAAGAAGAATCTTATTTAACTTATTGTTTTTCTTGTAGAACAAGCCTACATTCCCAATCTGCGCAACCAGCTCCGAGCCGCTGTCCGCCGCCAGCTTTCCGAGCACCAGACTGCGATTTTCACGATCGCCGACACGAGCCCGGACTTTGACCAGTTCATGATCATGCAGCGTCTGCCGGAGTTCGCCGAGGACGCCTTCGGTCAGGCCGCGCTGGCCGACCAGGACCAGCGGATGCAGGTCGTGACCCAGGCGCCGCAGGTGTTTTTTCTGACGATCCGTGAGTGCCATTTGGCGATTATAGGACTGCCCGCAGGAATTGATTCATGACCCGTCGCAGCAAATCGAGCGGCCGGTGGCTGCGCGAACACTTCGACGATCCATTCGTCCAGCGTGCCCGGCAGGAAGGCTGGCGTTCGCGCGCCGCCTTCAAACTCCAGGAGATCGATCGCGCAGAACGGCTCATTTTCCCGGGCGCCGTGATCGTGGACCTGGGTGCCTCTCCGGGCGGCTGGAGCCAGTATGCGTCGCGTGCGCTCGCCGGGCGCGGCACCGTGATCGCGGTGGACCTGCTCGCGATGGACCGCCTGCCGGACGTGACCTTCCTGCAGGGCGATTTCCGCGAGCAGTCCGTGCTGGACGAACTCCTCAAGATGCTGGCCGGCCGGCGCGTGGACCTTGTGATGTCAGATATGGCCCCCAACATGAGTGGCGTGGATGTGGTGGACCAGGCGCGAGCGGCGGATCTGGAGGCACTCGCGCTCGATTTTTCGCGTTCGGTACTCGGCCCGGAAGGCACGCTGGTGATGAAGCTGTTCCAGGGTGCCGGATTCCAGGAGTTGCTGGCCGATGCCCGCCGCCGGTTCGGCCAGGTGCGTGTCCGCAAGCCGAAAGCCTCGCGGCAGCGCAGCGCCGAGGCCTACTTGGTGGCGAGGAAACCCCGGGCGTAGTAATGTCGAACTACCCCTCTGACGCGCCAGTCCAATTGTCAAATTGGCCTGCGGCGCACGCGATGCCAGGAGTGGCAGCTTGAATGACCTGACCCGGAATATCGTCCTGTGGATCGTCATTGCGATCGTGCTGGTCGCGGTGTTCTCCAACTTCGGGCAGCGCGCCAGCGCGCCGGAGCCGCTCAAGTATTCGCAGTTCCTCGCCGAGGTCGAAACTGGTGCGATCAAGAGCGCTACCTTCCAGGGCGATACCATCACGGGCACGCGCTCCAGCGGCGACAAATACGTCACTTACAACCCCGAGACCGACAACTCGTCGGTGATCGGACTGCTGCACAAGAAAAACGTTGCCTTCGATGCGGCGCCGCCCGAGCGCCAGTCCTTCCTGCTGCAGCTCTTTGTCTCCTCGTTCCCGATCCTGCTGCTGATCGGCGTCTGGATCTACTTCATGCGCCAGATGCAGGGCGGTGCGGGCGGGCGTGGCGCAATGTCGTTCGGCAAGAGCCGGGCGCGGCTGCTGTCCGAGGACCAGGTCAGCGTGACATTCGCGGACGTCGCGGGTGTGGACGAGGCCAAGGAGGAGGTCGCCGAGATCGTAGACTTCCTGAAGGATCCGGCCAAGTTCCAGAAACTCGGTGGAAAGATCCCGAAGGGCGTCCTGATGGTCGGCGCCCCGGGCACCGGCAAGACCTTGCTCGCGCGCGCCATCGCCGGCGAAGCGAAGGTTCCTTTCTTCACGATCTCCGGTTCGGACTTCGTCGAGATGTTCGTCGGTGTCGGCGCGTCGCGGGTGCGCGACATGTTCGAGCAGGCGAAGAAACACGCTCCCTGCATCGTGTTCATCGACGAGATCGACGCCGTCGGTCGCCATCGCGGCGCCGGACTCGGCGGCGGCCACGACGAGCGCGAGCAGACCTTGAACCAGCTGCTGGTCGAGATGGACGGCTTCGAAGGCAATGAGGGCGTCATCGTCATTGCGGCGACCAATCGCCCGGACGTGCTCGATCCGGCCCTGCTGCGCCCGGGCCGCTTCGACCGCCAGGTGGTCGTGCCGCTGCCCGACGTTCGCGGCCGCGAGCAAATCCTGAAAGTCCACATGCGCAAGGTGCCGATCTCCGACGACGTCAAGCCGTCGATCATCGCGCGCGGCACGCCGGGTTTTTCCGGCGCCGACCTGATGAACCTGGTCAATGAAGCGGCGCTCTTCGCGGCGCGCGCCAACAGGCGCCTGGTCACGATGGAGGAATTCGAACGCGCCAAGGACAAGATCATGATGGGCGCGGAACGGCGCTCGATGGTCATGAGCGAGCAGGAAAAGCTCAATACCGCTTATCACGAGGCGGGCCACGCAATCGTCGGCATGAGCCTGCCGGAGCACGACCCGGTCTACAAGGTGACGATCATTCCGCGCGGCAGGGCGCTCGGCGTCACGATGTTCCTGCCCGAGGAGGATCGCTACAGCTACAGCAAGCGCCGCCTCGAGAACCAGATCGCGAGCCTGTTCGGCGGCCGTATCGCCGAGGAACTCCGCTTCGGTCCGGAAGCCGTGACCACGGGCGCATCCAACGACATCGAACGGGCGACCAATCTCGCCCGCAACATGGTCACCAAATGGGGCCTGTCGGAAAGGCTCGGCCCGCTGTCCTACATGGAGGACGCCGGCGAGGTGTTCCTGGGCCGGTCGGTGACGCAGCACAAGCAGGTCTCGGACGTGACCGCACATGTCATCGACGAGGAGATCCGCAAGGTGATCGACACGTCCTATGCGCAGGCGCGCGGGATCCTGGTCGAAAATCGCACCAAGCTCGATACGATGGCGGCGGCGCTGATCAAGTACGAGACGATTGACGAAGAGATGATCAAGGACATCATGGCCGGCCGCGAGCCCCGGCCACCCAAGGACTGGGAGGAGACCAGCACTCCCGCCGGCGGTCACGCCGTAAAGCCGGAGCCGGTCATCGGCCCGCCGGCCAGCCAGACCTGAAGTTGCCCGCGCGGCTCGCGGGTATCGCGGTGCGCCCCGCAAACAATGCCGGCCCGATGCGCCTCCAGTGCGGTCGTTACATCCTGGACCTGGATATTCCCGTGGTCATGGGTGTGCTCAACGTCACGCCCGATTCCTTCTCCGATGGCGGCTGCTTCGCCGACCTGCCGGCCGCGCTGGCGCGTGCTGAGC
>JBATEA010000309.1:0-6687 GCA_049663745.1 Steroidobacteraceae bacterium
TCGCCGTGCGCCGAGCGCACTTCCGTCCGGGCCATGCCGTGACTCTCGTCCGACAGTTCCTTGACGTTGGCGGGTTCGATGGGCTTGGTAAAGCTCGGCCAGCCGCACCCGGACTCGTATTTGTCGGTGGACGCAAAGAGCGGCTCACCCGAGACGATATCGACGTAGATGCCCGGCTCCTTGTTGTGCAGGTAGGCGCCCGTCCCCGGCATTTCCGTGCCGGACAACTGCGTCACGCGGTGCTGCTCGGGGGTGAGTGATGCGAGCGCCGCGGAATCCTTGGCAAACCTGTGCATGCGTGAAACCTCGTACCGCGAAGGCTACCGGATGATCAGACCGGGAAAGTGGCGCGGATATTGCAGCCTTGCTGAATTACATTTCGTATGACATCATGTCATACACTCTGTCAGACACGGTGTGATGCATGGCGAGCTTCAGCTTGCGGCTGCCAGAGAATCTCGAATCCCGGCTCGACGAGGAAGCGCGGCGCGAGGGCGTCGCGCGGTCGGAAGTCGCGCGCACCGCGATCGCCGAGTTCCTCGAGCGCAGGGAGCGGGCGCGATACATGGCTGCATTCGTCGCGGAAGCGCGCGCCGCTTACGCGAATCCGAACATTCGCAAGGAGACCCTTGCCCTTGCAGAGGAAGCTGTAACGCTGGACAACGAAAGACTTCGCGTGGCGGAGAGCAGCGGGACGTATCCGCGCGGCCCTGGCGCCGGACATCGCGGGAAGAAGCGATGATTCGGCGCGGCGAGATCTGGACCGCCAACCTCAATCCTTCCCGGGGTCGGGAGATCGGCAAGATCAGGTCGGTCCTGATCATGCAAGCCGACGAGTTGATCGACGCGGACACGCCGATGGTCGTCGTGCTGCCATTGACGACGCACGTTTACCCGCAATTCAAGCTTTGGCGGGTCACGGTGCCCGCCCGGGACCGCCTGACAGACACCTGCCAGGTCGTCGTCGACCAGCCGCGGGCGATTGATCGCACACGCATCGGTGAAGGGCCACTCACCGCTCTGACGGCGGCCGAGCTCGCGTCGGTCGAGCGCAGCCTGCGGGTCGTGCTCGGCATGTACTGAAATGGGGCCAGGCCGGACATGCACTCCGCCCCCATGAGATGAGGAAAGCGGGCCGGGACCCGGATGCTCTTGCACTCCTTCGTCTATTATAGTACCTTTTGCTATAAAGGTACTATTGTCAGCGCCGATGCCGAACGACGAAAAATTCATCCCGATCCGCAAGGGCTTGCTGGAATTCCTGGTCCTGAGGATCGTCGCGGCGGACAAAGTCTATGTCGCGGACATGCTGGAGCGTCTCGCTGCGACGCCGTTCGCGACGCAGGAGGGAACGCTCTATCCCCTGCTCAGCAAGCTGCGCCGCGAGGGCCTGCTGGATTACGAATGGCGCGAGTCCGACGCCGGACCGCCGCGCAAGTACTACAAGCTGACCGCGAAGGGCCGGTCGCAACTCGCGGATCTCAATCGCTACTGGAAGCAGATCAACGTCGCCGTCGAAGAGCTGGGGCAATCCGCATGAACAAGGTCATTACCGTCAACCTCAATGGCAATCCCTATGTGCTGGAGGAGCCAGCCTACGAAGCGCTGCGCGCCTACCTCGACGGCGCCTCCGCCCGCCTTCAGGGCGATCCCGACCGTTCCGAGATCGTGTCGGACCTGGAGCAGGCGATCGCCGACAAGTGCCGGCAGCGCCTGGGGCCGCACAAGAGCGTGGTCGGGAGCTCAGAGATGGAGACGATCCTCGTCGAAATGGGGCCGGTCGAGGCGGACCCGACCCCTGATGACCGCGGCGGCCAGGGCGATGGCCCACAGACGGCACCGAGCGCGCCACGCCGCCTGTACCAGATCCGCGAAGGCGCGATGCTCGCGGGAGTCTGCAACGGCATCGCGGCATTCCTGAACGTGGACGTCACGATCGTCCGCGTCGTGTTCGTCGTACTCACGCTCCTGACCGGCGGCTTCTGGATACTCGCTTACATCATCATGATGTTCGTCGTCCCGGACGCGAAGACCGCCGAGGAGCGTGCGGCGGCGCACGGGCAACCGTTCAACGCCCAGGAACTCGTGGATCGCGCCAAGCTGCATTATGCCGAGCTGCGCGAACAGGGCAGCCGCTGGCACGACGACTGGCGGCGCCGCCGGCGCGCGAAGCGCGCGCGGCGCGCAGCCCAGGCGGAGCGCGATTTCTGGCGCAGCGGGAACGAGCTCGAGTACCACGGCTACGGTTCGCGCGTGCTCGGCGGCTTCATGGTGCCCGTGTTCGCGGCGCTCTCCGCGGCGCTCTTCGTCGCGCTGGTGCTCGCGTCGCTGTCGTTGCTGCTGAACGGCGGCATCCTGGACTGGGCCCTGCCGGCGCGCATCCCACCCTGGGTCGCCGTGCTGATCCTCGTGGTCGCCTACTTGTCGCTGCGCGTGCCGCTGCGCGCGGCCAGCCAGGCGACCTACGAGAGAATGGCGGGCCCGAATCGCAGCTGGCTCGCCACCGCCGACGGCCTGCTGTGGATCTGCTTCGCCGTGCTGCTCTTCTGGCTCGTCTACGAAATCAGTCCGGACGTGCGCGCGATATTCGACAGCTTCCGGTACGACTGGCGCGACTTCGTCTAGGCACTGGAGGCCAAACAGCTTCGTTGTCGTCTGCCATCCCCTTCGCTCCTATTCGGTAAAAACCGCCGTTTGATCGACGTTAGCCGGAGTCTACGCTTGCCGCGTTGGTCCGCGAGCCGCTCGTCAAGAAGGTGTCTGCTGACCAATTTGCAGGTCGAAAACTCCTTAAGCAATTGTGGACTAGCGCCAACGGTAGTTGTCGCTCGCACATCGCGAATTCCTTGATGCGCGGCCCGACGCTTATGTCTTGGCCAGCGCGCGATCCAGCCCCTCGAGCAGCATCCGCGCATTGTCCGGCGTGAACACCAGCGGCGGCCGCACCTTGATGACGTTATCGAACGCGCCCGTACGCCCAAGCAGAAACCCGTCCTCGCGCAGCAGGTTCATGATCCGGTCGGCCCTTTCGACGGCAGGCTTTCGCGTCGCGCGGTCGCGCACGATCTCGAGTCCCCAGAAGAGTCCCTTGCCGCGCACGTCTGCAACCAGCGGATGTTTCGCCGCGAGTTGCGCGAGCCCAGCCTCCAGGACCTTGCCCGCCGCGATCACGTTCTGCTGGATGCCCTCGCGCTCCAGCACGTCGAGCACAGCCATGCCGACGGCGGCGGAGACCGGGTTGCCGCCGAAGGTGTTGAAGTAAGAGAACTTCGCCGCGAACTTCGCCGCGATCGCGGGCGTCGTGATCACCGCGCCGATTGGGTGGCCGTCGCCGATCGGCTTGCCGAGCGCAGCGATGTCGGGCACGACGTCGGAATAATTGAACGCCCACATCTCCTCGCCCGTCCGGTAGAACCCCGACTGCACCTCGTCGGCGATGAAAAGCCCGCCAGCGGCCCGGATCGCCGCGGCGGTGTACTCGAGATAACCGGGCGGCGACAGGATCGTGCCATTTGAATCAAAAATAATATCGCAGACCCATGCCGCGGCACCTTGCTTGCGCTCCTGGAGCTTCGCGATCGCCGAGTCGATGTGCGCCGCGTACTTCAGCCCGATATCTGGCGTCCCGTACTGGTACTCGCCGCGGTAGCCGTTGGGCGGCGGCACGGTCGCGAGCCACGCCGGCTGCTCCTCCTTCGGGTACATGGAGGTGGAAGCCGTGCCGACAACGTTGGAATTGCCGTGGTAGGAGTCGTCGGAGACGATCACGCCCTCGTTCTTGCTGACGACGCGCGCGATGCGGATGGCGAGGTCGATGGCCTCGGTGCCGGTGCACACGAAGTAGCACACGCGCAGCGGTTCCGGCATTGTCGCGGTGAGGCGCTCCGCGTAGCGGACGACGTTGTCGTGCAGGTAGCGGGTGTGCGTGTTCAGCGTCGCCGCCTGGCGCGACAGCGCGGCGACCACGTGCGGGTGGCAGTGCCCGACCGAGGCGACGTTGTTGTAGCAGTCGAGGTAGCGCCGGCCGTCCGCGTCGAAGAGCCAGGTGCCTTCGCCGCGCACGAGGTGCACGGGACGGTCGTAGAACAGCCGGTAGCTCGGCCCGAGCGCGCGGCTGCGCCGTTCGATCAATTCGGCGACGTCGACTTTCGCCGGCGCGCGCACCGCCCGCCCGCAGGCGGCGCGATAGCGCTCGTGCACTTCCGCGCGATCGAGCGCCAGGAACCGCGAAAGCGCGCGCACGATGTCGGGCCGCTCCTCGGTGAGCCAGGCTGCCGGGTTTTCGGTTGCGTGGATGCGGAAGTCGTATAGGCAGAGCGCGGTCGCGAGCCGGAGCAGCGTCAGGTCGTGCAGGACCGCGAGCTCCTCGTCCGCGAGCGGCAGCACGGCATTCCACGCCTCCACCTGCGCGACGGCGTTTTCGAGCGACATTTCGCCGTGGCGGGCGAAGCTCGCGAGCGTGACCGCGAGGTCCTGCACCAGCGGCGCGTGCACCATGTCGCCGAAGTCGATGATGCCGACGATCTCGTCGCTGCCGGACTCGGCGCGCAGCAGGTTGTCGGCGTGGCCGTCGCTGTGCACGACCTGGGCGCGTAGGCCGGGCAGCCGCGGCAGCACCTCGCGCTGGAAACGCGCATTGAAGTCGGCGCAGAGCGCCTTCGCATCGTCGGCCACCCAGGCCTGGATGCCGGGCTCGAAAAGCAACGCCCGCTGGATGTCCCAGGCGACGAAATGGCGCGCGTGCGGGTGGAAGAACCCCTGCAACCCGCGCGCGAGCTTCGCCTGGAAGGCGGCGACGTTCCGAAGCGCGTTCGTCCCGAGCGGCTTGCTCTGCGAGAGCGGCGTCCCCGGTAGCCAGCTCAGCACGCGCACCATGTGGCGCGTGCCGTCCTCGGCCACGATCCACTCGCGGTCGTTAGCTCGCGTCGAGGCAATGACGCGCGGCACCGGCAGGTCCGGGGCCTGACGCTCGAGGTGGCGCAGCGCCGCGACCTGGAAATCGACCGCGCCTTCCGCCTCGCCGGCGGCGGAGACTTTGAGGACGTAGCTCGCGCCGTCCGCGGTCGTCACCCGATGGTTCTGGTCGCGCTCGCCGTCGAGCGGCGTGAATTCGCCTTCCAGGCCCCAGAACTCGCGGGCGCAGTCACGGAGCTGCCCAAGCGAAAACGAGGGTGGATTGAAGTTCAGGTCCACGGCGCTGAGGGCGCGCTTGAGGGCGACATTCATTCGTGGGGGCTCCGTCGCGGAAGTTGAAGTATAGAGGCTGGGAGCGGAAACGACGCGCGCTCGATGAGGAGGGCGGAATCGTCAACGCGGAAGCGGCCGTCGAGGCGATGCTCGAGTGGCTGCGCGCGCGCTCCTGATGGCGTGCAGGGAGCCACGCCACGCAGCGCGAAGCCGCGCCACAAACGCGGTCCTGTCCTTGCGCATCGCCCGGACGATTTCAGGCGGTGCGTCGGTTATCTCGTAGCGGGCGGCCCACAACACGATCTCGACCATGACCGGAGCGAGATCGATGCCCTTGCCGGTGAGCCAATAGACCACGCGGCGTGCATCCGCAGGATCGCGCTTCTTCTCGACGATTCCGTTCGCTTCCAGCCGGCTTAGCCGGTCGGCCAGGATGTTGGTCGCGATGCCCTCGTCCGCCGACAGGAAATCGCCGAAGCTGTTGCTACCCTTGAACATGAGGTCGCGCACGACCAGCAGCGTCCACGGGTCGCCCAGCATGTCCAGCGTGATGCCAATCGGGCAGCCGGATCGATGCGATGGCTTGGGGCTTCGGCGCACTGGGGCAGCCTAGCACATCACTTGCGTTATGCAATTGACTTAGATTAGCATGCGCAGCCAAGTTTCCGATGGCGTCGATCGGAGAGTACGTCCTGATCGAAACGCTCTTCACGGTGGTGCAGTTCGCGCTGGCTGCACCGCTCATGGCCCTCGCATGGCGAAGTGCCAAAGCATAGTAAGGAGATTCAATGCCTAAGCTTGTCCTGAGCTACTTTGACTTCGACGGCGGCCGCGGCGAGGCCGCGCGCCTGGTGATGCACCTTGGCGGCATCGCGTTCGAGGACAAGCGCATCGCCGGCAAGGACTGGCCCGCGCTGCGCGACAAGACGCCGTTCCAGGCGATGCCGGTGCTGGAAGTGGACGGCAAGTTGATCACGCAGTCCAACACCATCAACCGCTATCTCGGCAAGCTCGCCGGCCTGTATCCGAAGGACGACTGGCAGGCGGCGCTGGTGGACGAGGTGATGGATGCGGTCGAGGACATCTCCACCAAGATTGCCAACACCATCTTCAGCGAAGATGAAGCCAAGAAGAAGGCGCGCGAAGCGCTGGCGGCCGGCCCCATCCCACGTTTCCTGCAGCAGATCGAGGCCCGGCTCAAGGCAGGCGGTGGCGAATGGTTCGTCGAAAAGCGCCTGACCGTCGCTGATCTCAAGTGCTTCATGTGGTTGCGCTGGCTCAAGTCCGGCGCGCTGGACCATATCCCTGCCGACATCGTGGACCGGAATGCGCCGCTCCTGGCGAAGCACCTGGAACGGATCAAAAACCATCCGAAGATCGCGGCGTACTACGCGGCGCGCGGGAAGTGACCGGGAAGGGGACTGCGGCTGTCGGGATGACCTAGAGCGCTACGTTTCGGGCGGCGCAAAGAAAGCAAACGTGCGCGCCTCGATGCTCTCG
>JBATEA010000310.1:0-5098 GCA_049663745.1 Steroidobacteraceae bacterium
GTCACTGTCTGGACGGGCGCGGCCTGCACAGCCGCGAAGTGATGCTGGCGCTGCGCCAGCGGGAGCAGGATGCGTGAGCCTGAATTCCATTCATCTCGGCGTGAACATCGATCACGTCGCGACGCTGCGGCAGGCGCGCGGCGGTCGAGTGCCGGATCCGCTGCTGGCGGCGCTGGCCGCCGAGCAGTCGGGCGCCGACAGCATCACCCTGCACCTGCGGGAGGACCGCCGCCATATCCAGGACCGCGACGTGCAGGCCATGCGTGCGGCTCTGCAGACACGCATGAACCTCGAGATCGCAGCGACCGCGGAAATGGTCGACATCGCCGTGCGGGTCCTGCCGGGCGACGTTTGCTTGGTGCCTGAGCGGCGCAGCGAGTTGACCACGGAGGGCGGGCTCGACGTCGTCAGCCAGGCGCCCTCGATTGCGGCGGCCTGCGCGCGCTTGCGCGCAGGGGGCATCCGCGTGGCGCTTTTCATCGATCCGGATCTCGCGCAGGTGGACGCCGCGGCGCGCAGCGGCGCAGCCGTGGTTGAATTGCATACCGGGAGTTATGCCGAAGCGGTCGGCCCGGAGCGGGCACGCGAACTCGATCGCCTGCGCGCCGCCGCGCGGCAAGCGACCGCCTGCGGGCTCATCGCCCACGCTGGCCACGGCCTCGACTACCACAATGTACAGCCGGTAGCGGCGATTCCGGAACTTGCGGAGCTCAACATCGGGCACGCGATCATCGCCAGGGCGGTCATGACCGGCCTCGGTCCGGCGGTCGCCGGGATGAAGCGGTTGATGCAGGAAGCGCGCGGCGCATGATCTTCGGCATCGGCACGGACGTGGTGCGGATCGAGCGCATCGCTGCCGCCTACCAGCGTTTCGGCGCCCACTTCGTCGAGCGCCTGCTGCTGCCGCAGGAACGCGCATTATTCGACGCCAGTCGCCGGGCGGTGCGCTTCCTGGCCATGCGCTTCGCGGCCAAGGAAGCGATCGTCAAGGCGCTCGGCACCGGTTTCGGCCACGGCGTCTGGATCCGGGACGTTGGATTCCTGGCCAATGCCTGGGGCCGCCCGGAAGTCCTGTTCTCGGCGCGCGGCCGCGCGGTGGCGGACCGCCTGGGCGCGGGCGACGGCCACGTCAGCCTCACCGATGAAGCGGGCCTCGTGATCGCGATCGCCGTGATGATGAAGAAATCGTGAGTGGATCGCTGCATTGCCTGGTGTTCGACATCGAGACGATTCCCGACGTCGAGCTGGGCCGCCGTCTTCCGGGGCTCGCCGACCTCGAGGATGCGGCAGTCGCCGAAGCAATGTTTGCGCGCCGCACCGAGGAAACGGGATCGTCATTCCTTCCTTATGAGCAACATCGCGTCGTCGCCATCTCGGCGACGCTCCGGACCGGCGATGAACTGCAGGTCTGGAGCGTCGGAAGCCCGGAAAGCCCGGAGGACGAGCTACTGCGCCGGTTTTTCGGCGGCCTCGAGAAATTGCGTCCGATGCTCGTCAGCTGGAATGGGTCGGGATTCGACCTGCCGGTGCTGCACTACCGCATGCTGAAACACGGCATCGCTGCGCCGACCTACTGGGACACCGGCGAGCTCGATCGCGATTTCCGCTGGAACAATTACCTGAGCCGCTACCATTCGCGGCATACCGACCTGATGGACGTGCTGTCGGCCTACCAGCCGCGGGGGCGGGCCAGCCTCGATCACGTTGCAGGGCTCCTCGGGCTTCCCGGCAAGCTCGGCATGGGCGGCGACAAGGTCTGGGATGCCTGGCGCGAAGGACGCATTGCGGAAATTCGCGACTACTGCGAAACCGACGTACTGAACACTTACCTGATCTTTCTGCGCTTCGAGTTGATACGGGGGCGCCTGACGACGGCAGGCCATGCCAGCGAGCTCGCCCGCGTGCGTTCCTGGCTGGGCGAGCGCAAAGAAGATCACTGGCGCGCATTCGAGGCAGCCTGGAAAGCCCGTTGAAATCCGCGCAGGAGCCGGAAAGCGCCGAGATCGTCTCGCTCGATCACCAAGGCCGTGGCGTGGCGAGGATTGACGGCAAGACGGTATTCGTCGAAGGGGCATTGCCGGGCGAGCTCGTGCGGCTGCGGCGGTTTCGCCGGCGCCGGCGGCACGACGAAGCGATCATGGTCGAATTGCTGCGGGCGTCGCCGGATCGCGTGACGCCACGCTGCGGGCACTTCGGCGAATGCGGCGGATGTTCGTTGCAGCACCTTTCCCACGCGGCCCAGCTCGAGGTGAAAGCCCGCCAGGTCGCGGAGGAACTGGAAAGAATCGGCGGCGTGCGTCCCGATTCGTGGTTGCCTCCGCTCGCGGGTCCGGTCTGGGCCTATCGGCGCCGCGCGCGATTGGGCTGCAAGTACGTCGTGTCGAAAGGCAGGGTGCTGGTGGGATTTCGCGAGCGCGGCAGTCCGCATCTTGCCGACCTTCGGCGCTGCGAGATCCTGGCGGAGCCAGTGGGTGGCCTGGTTGCGGAGCTGGCCGGCCTGGTCGGCGAACTCAGCATCCGTGACCGGGTCGCGCAGATCGAAGTGGCGGTCGCCGACAACGCGACCGTGCTCGTGCTGCGCGTGCTGGACCCGCCGGACCAGGCGGATCTCGCAAAGCTCCGGGACTTCCAGAGGCGGCGCGCGATCGAGCTGCACTTGCAGCCCGGGGGCCTGGAAAGCGTGGTGCCGCTCGTTCCGCCGGCGACGGAACTGCGCTATGAATTGCCCGCCCTGCCGGCCGGCATCGGCTTTGCGCCGACCGATTTCGTGCAGGTCAATGCTTCGATCAATCTCCTGATGATCGGGCGCGCCCTGGAATTGCTGTCGCCCGCGGCCGGCGACCGGGCGCTGGACCTGTTTTGCGGTCTCGGCAACTTCAGCCTGCCGCTGGCCCGCCGGTTGGCCCACGTGACCGGCGTCGAAGGTGATCCGCGGCTGGTCGCGCGCGCGCGCCTGAACGCGTCGAAGAACGGTGTCGCAAACGCGGAATTCCACGCGGCCGATCTCTGCGCTGACGTCTCGCAGTCGCCCTGGGCCCGCGACGCGTACGACCTGGTGCTGCTGGACCCGCCGCGCGCCGGTGCGCGCGAGGTGTTGCCGTTGCTCGCAGCCTGCAGGCCGCGGCGCATCGTGTACATTTCCTGCCACGCGGCGACGCTCGCCCGCGATGCGGGGATCCTCGTGAACCAGCATGACTACCAGCTCGTCGCGGCCGGCATCATGGACATGTTTCCGCACACGTCTCATGTCGAATCGATTGCACTGTTCGAGTCACGGGGCGGCAGGCGTGCAACGGCAGGGCAGGCATGACGCTCGGTCCGGTCATGGTGGACCTGAGAGGCATCGCGCTCGAGCCGGACGAGCGCGAGATGCTGGGGCACCCGCTGGTCGGCAGCGTGATCCTGTTCACCCGCAATTATGAGAGTACCGGACAGCTCGCGCGCCTCGTCGCGGAGATCCACTCGGTCCGCACGCCGGCATTGCTGGTCGCCGTGGACCAGGAGGGTGGCCGCGTTCAGCGGTTCCAGGAAGGGTTTACAAGACTGCCCCCGATGCGGGCGCTCGGACGCCGCTACAACGGTGATCGGGGCGAGGGGCTCGGCCTGGCGCGGCGGCTCGGATGGCTGATGGCTGCGGAACTTCGCTGCGTCGGCATCGACCTGTCGTTCGCGCCCTGCGTCGATCTCGACTACGGCGTCAGCCAGGCAATCGGCGATCGCGCGCTGCACGTGGAAGCGGCAGCCGTCGGCGAGCTCGGTGTGGCGTACATGCTCGGCATGCGGGACGCCGGGATGGCGGCGACTGCCAAGCATTTCCCGGGGCACGGCGCCGTGGCCGCCGACTCGCACGTCGCGCTACCGGTGGACCGGCGCGCCTGGGCCGACATCGCGGCCGATTTCCTGCCGTACCGCCGGCTGATCGCCAATGGGCTGTCGTCCGTCATGGCAGCGCACGTCGTGTTCCCGGAGGTGGATGTCATGCCCGCGAGCCTGTCTCAGCGCTGGATTCGCGGCGTCCTGCGCGGCGAGCTGGAATTCCAGGGAGCGGTGTTTGCGGACGATCTTTCGATGGCCGGTGCGGCCGCGTTCGGCGACATCGTCGCGCGTGCGGAACTTGCGCTCGCCGCCGGCTGCGACGTGCTGCCGGTCTGTAATGACCGCGGCGCCGTGCTGAAGCTGATTGACGAGTTGCGCTATGCCGTCGATCCAGTCGGTGGGATGCGACTCGCGCGACTGCGTGGGCGCGATGGCCTGGATTCACAGGCACTCACTGCGGATCCGCGCTGGCAGGAGGGCGTTGCAGCAGCGCACCTTTGCATGGAACGGCCTGAACTCCAGCTTGATGGCGACAGCAGGGCCTGAGCGCCCTGGCGTCATCGGCGTGCTCAAGCCTCCAGCGCGCCCAGCAACTGGTCTGCGGTTGCGAGCCGCGCCGGTCCATCGGCAGCATCCAGCTTCATCCGCAGGCGGTGTGATCCGTCCAGCCGGAAGCGCCCGCCGCTCTTCTGGACCAGACGGATGACCCGGGCGGGATCCACGCGATGTTCGGCGGCGAATTCCACGACGCCCGCCGACGCACCGATCTCGAGACGGCGGATGCCCAGAGCGGTCGCGCGAAGCTTCAGGTGGTGCACACGGAACATGGTCCGGGCGGGCGGCGGCAGGGGCCCGAACCGGTCGATCATCTCCGCCTGCAGCTCATCGAGTTGTGCAGCATCCGCGGCGCCCGCCATGCGCTTGTACAGCTGCAGCCGCAGGTGCACGTCCGGCATATAGTCCTCCGGCAACAAAGCCGGCAGCTGCAAGTCGACTTCCGGTCCAGCGTGCAACGGCCGCTCGAGGTCGGGCTCGTGCCCAGCGCGCAGGGCCTGCACGGCGCGATCGAGGAGTTCGAGATAGAGGCCAATGCCGATCTCCTGGATCTGGCCGGTCTGTTCTTCGCCGAGCAATTCGCCTGCGCCCCTTATTTCGAGGTCCTGGGTCGCGAGCGTGAAACCCGCCCCGAGATCCTCCAGCGCCTCGATCGCTTCCAGCCGCTTGGCGGCATCCGCCGGCAACGCCGCCCTCGGCGGCGCCAGAAGGTAGGCCCAGGCACGGT
>JBATEA010000311.1:0-2097 GCA_049663745.1 Steroidobacteraceae bacterium
GCCCGGCATCCCGGACTGTCGCGGGCAATTCCTCGATGATGTCGGCGAGTTCCTCGCGCCAGACGCCGAGATGTTTCTCGTAATGGCGCCAGTATCCGAGTGCGCGCGTGTAAATGGGCTGCCGCACCTGCTCGGAACTCGCCGTCTTGACCGCGCGCTCGGTCTGATGGAAGCGGACACAGGTCTTCTCGAACGGCAACCCGCAATGTGTGAGTATCCGCCGCACCTGGGTTTCGAGGTTCGTCACCGTCTCCTCGTAGTGCACGTCCAGCACCTTGCCTGGCAGCATGCGATGCCAGTGCTGCATGGTTTCGTGGTAATTGCGGTAGTACACGGCCAGTTCGGTCATGTCATAGGTAAAGTGCTGGCCCGCGCCGAATAGCTGCTTGTAGGCGCCCAGGCAGCTGTCGAAAGGATGTCGTCGCGCGTTGATGATCTTCGCGTTCGGCAGGATGAGCTGCACGAGTCCGACGTGCGAGAAATTGTTCGGCAGTTTGTCCGTGAAGAACGGCTTGTCCGTGCTGCGGTAGGCGGATGCTTCCTCGATGTACTGGCGCCCATACGCGCGCAGGTCCTTCGCGCGCAGATCGCACACTGTGCGCGGGTATTGCTCATGGTCGGGCCGGTATCGGCCAATGGAATTGGCGAGGCGGTTCAGCGTCGGCAGTTCCTGCGTGCCCTCAACCTGGCTGTGACTGGCGAGGATTTGTTCGATTAGCGTCGAGCCTGAGCGCGGCAGGCCGACGATGAAAATCGGTGCGTCCGATTCGAAGCCGGCCCCGGCGAAGCGGTCGAAAAGCTCCCGACTAAAGACCGAGATGATCTCCTCGTGGCGCGCCTCGAGCGCAACGGGATCGTGAAACACCTCCTTGCGCTGCTTCTGGTTGCCGGTGTCGTAGTAATGCCAGGCTGCGTCGTAATCCGACTTGTCCTCGTGGGCCTTGCCGAGCGCGAAGCGGAAATGAATTTCGGCGCTCGGGCTGAGGTCGTTGCGTTTCACCTGTTCTTCCATCGCGGCGACTTCGCCGTCCTCGAAGCGGAATACCTTCAGGTTCGCCATGCTCCAGTAGACCTCGCCGAAATCGGGTTTCGCGGCGATGGCAGCCCGGTAAGCGCGCAGGGCCCCGGCCTGGTCGCCGACGGTCTTCAGCACGTGGCCCAGGCCCATCTGGACCCCAGGAGCCTCGCCGTCGATCGCTAGGGAACGCTCGAAGGCTTCGCGGCTCTTCTCGACCTCGCCGGCATATGAATACGCGTTGCCGAGCCCGGCCCAAGCCGCCGCATGACGAGGCTCGAGCGCCAGAATCCTACGGAACACCTCGATCGCTTCCCGGTGTCGGTTCGCTTCGTGAAGCACGCCGCCGAGCAGCATCCACGCGGCCGTAAAGCCGGGTGCGAGTGTGATCGCGCGGCGCAGCAGTGCTTCGGCGTCGCTCAGTCGCTCCTTGTCTTTGAAATAGATTTGCGCGAGGAAACGCATCGCGTCGATGTTGTCGGGAGTTTCGCGCAGTGCAGCGCGAAGTGTCTCTATCGCCTCGGGCTTGCGTCCGGCGCGCAGGTGGTCGAGCGCGAGCGCCACCTGTCCTTTTTCCGCGTCCTGCTCGAAGTACTCCTCGAAGGCCTCGTCCGCTTCCCGACCTCTCCCGAGGGCGGCCAGCGCCTGCCCAAGCTTCTTGTGCGCAAGTGGCAGCTGGGGCTCGAGGCGGATCGCCTCCTCGAAGCAGGGCACGGCTTCCTGATAGCGATCCTGCATCGCGAGCACGCTGCCGAGGTCCTCGTGCAGGTGCGGGAAGTCGGGTTTCAACGAGATCGCATGACGAATCGTCTGCTCCGCCTCGACGTAGCGCGCCTGTTTCATCAGCGCATGACCGAGCAGGCGCAGGTGATCGACGCTGCCTGGATTCTCCTGAAGGAATTCGCGGCAAGCGACCTCGGCCCGGAGCGGTCGGTTCGTCCGCATCGCCTCGAGCGCAGCGGCGATCGACGCGTTGGCGGTTACTTCAGGTACTTGTCGAACCACTGGTGCACGCGCTGCAGGTAATCCTTGTTGAACTCCGCGCTCCAGTCGCTCTGGTGAGTATCCGGATAAACGACCAG
>JBATEA010000312.1:0-6536 GCA_049663745.1 Steroidobacteraceae bacterium
GCGATAGACGGGCTGCAACTCGACTTCCTCCCGATTGATGAATGTCGCAAGCGCGGTAACCGGCCCGGAAGTCACGACATGGCGGTTGGTCAGGATCAGGCCGCGCTTCGCATCGACGACGAATCCCGTGGCCTGCGATGAGGTGTTCCACTCGGTATCAAATGCGCGCGTCGCGTCGATCTGGATCGCGACGACGCCCGTCGAGATGCGTTCCAGCGTCCGGGTCCAGCCGGGCGCGATTTCCTGCGCCGCGGCCGGGAGCGCCGGCAGCAACAGCAATGCCGCCAGCAGCAACAGGCGCCGCATTGGATTTTCAGTCGAGCCGGTACTGGAATGCCGCATGGAAACGCTCTTTGAATTCGCCCGGGGCGAGCTTGTGGTGTTGTGTGCCGAGGCTGGCGATCTTGATCGAACCCATCAGCGACGCAATCCGGCCGGTCGTCTTCCAGTCGATGCCACGCATCAGGCCGTACAGCAGACCGGCCCGGTACGCATCGCCGCAACCGGTCGGATCCGCGACCTGCGCCGCGCGCACCGCCGGCACCTCGATGGTTTCCGGGCCGACATGGATCAGCGAGCCCTCGGCGCCGCGCGTGACGATGTAGGCTTTGACGCGCGCGGCCAGTTCGCGCGTGTTGAAACCCGTGCGCTCCTGGAGCAGCTGCCCCTCGTAATCGTTGACCGTGACCCAGCTGGCCTGGTCGATGAAAGCCTCGAGATCCTGGCCGCCGAACAACGGCAGGGCCTGGCCGGGATCGAATATGAACGGGATGCCGGCGTGCGCGAATTGTGCGGCATGGGCGATCATGCCCTGGCGCCCGTCCGGTGCGAGGATGCCGATCTTGATTCCGGCATCGCCCGGCACTTCCAGCAGGTGGGAATGATTCATCGCACCAGGATGGAATGCCGTGATCTGGTTGTCGTCGAGATCGGTCGTGATGTAGGCCTGGGCCGTGTACTCGTTGTCGATCACCCGCAGGTATCGAGAGGACATGCTGTTGTGGTCGAGCCACTCCTGATAGGGCCGGAAGTCGTGGCCGACAGCGCCCATCGCGTGCCCGTCACCGCCCAGCAGCTTGAAGTTGTAGGCAATGTTGCCGGCGCAGCCACCGAAATTGCGGCGCAGCGTCGGCACCATGAATGAAACATTCAGCATGTGGATCTGGTTCGCCAGGATCTGGTCGCGGAACCGGCCGGGATAAACCATCACCGTGTCGTACGCTAGCGAACCGCAGATCAGGGCCGCCATGGAAACCTCATGGTGCGATCAGACCCGGTCCAGAAGCATGAGTGCCCAAACCAGCACAAGAAGCGCAAAGGCGACGAATACAGCGGCCGATCCGAGTTCCTTGGCGATGCCGGACAGTGGATGCCGTTCGACGCCGATCCGGTCGACCGTCGCCTCGACGGCACTGTTCAGGAGTTCGACGGCCAGCACGAAAAACATCGGACCGACCAGCAACGCCCGCTCGATGCCGGATCTCCCCAGCCACAGTCCCAGCGGGACGACGATCAGCGCCAGCAGGCATTCCTGGCGAAACGCCTCCTCACCGCGCCAAGCCGCCCTGAATCCGCGCCAGCTGCTGCCGAATGCTCGCGACAGGCGCGCCGGGCCGGCGATCTTGTCGGGCCGCGTATTCAATTGCCGGCCGGCTTCCAGGCCACGTCGAGATGCTTCGCTGCGCGCACGTCGTCGAGCCGACGGACCGGCAGCGTATGGGGCGCGCCCTTGACCATTGGCGCGTCGCTCTCGGCCTCGCGCTGGATGGAAGCCAGAGCGTCGACGAAGCCGTCGAGCTCCTCGCGCGTTTCGGTTTCGGTCGGCTCGATCAACAGACATTCCGGCACGAGCAATGGAAAGTACGTGGTCGGGGCATGATAGCCGTAGTCCAGCAGCCGCTTCGCAAAGTCCATCGCGTTGACGTCGAGTTCGCGCGCCTGGCGGCGTAGCGTGATGATGAACTCGTGGCTGGCACGGCGATCCGGATAGGCGGCGTCGAAACCGGCCTCGCGCAGGCGCGCCATCAGGTAATTCGCGTTCAGCGTCGAGAACTCTCCGACCCGCCGCATGCCCTCGGCGCCAAGGATGCGCATGTAGACGTAGGCGCGGAGCAGCACGCCCGCATTGCCCATGAATCCCGACAGCCGGCCGATCGATTCCGGCAGGTCGCGCTCGTCCAGCCACCGATAACGCTCGCGGTCGCGGCCAACGATCGGCACCGGCAGGTACGGCAGCAAACGCGTGCCTACACCCACCGCGCCGGAACCCGGACCACCGCCGCCATGCGGAGTCGAGAAGGTCTTGTGCAGATTCATGTGAATCACGTCGAATTCCATGTCGCCCGGCCGCACCTTGCCGAGGATCGCATTCAGATTCGCGCCGTCGTAATAGAGCAGCCCGCCGGCCGCATGGACCTTGCGCGCGATTTCCGTGATGCGCCGTTCGAACACGCCGAGCGTGCTGGGATTCGTCAGCATGATCCCGGCGGTCGCGGGCGACAGCACGGCATCGAGTGCCGCCAGGTCGACGTCGCCGTCCGGCTGCGAAGCGATCTCGCGAATCTTCATGCCGCACATGGTCGCAGTCGCCGGGTTCGTGCCGTGCGCGGCGTCCGGCACGATGATTTCCCTGCGCGCGAGGTCGCCGCGCGCGTGGTGATAGGCGCGGATCATCGCGACACCGGTGAATTCGCCCTGCGCGCCCGCCATCGGCGTCAGCGAAACGCCCGCCATGCCGGTGACGGCCTTGAGCATTTCCTGCAGTTCGAACATGCAGGCCATGTAACCCTGGCCGGTGCTGACCGGCGCCAGCGGATGGCGGCCGAGGAATTCCGGCAGCATTGCGAGTGAATTGCAGGCCCTGGGGTTGTACTTCATCGTGCAGGAACCGAGCGGGTAGAACTGCGTGTCGATGCTGTAATTCATCTGCGACAGCCGCGTGTAGTGGCGCACGGCCTGCAATTCGGAGACTTCCGGCAGCACGGGCCGCGCGCGGCGCCGGAATTTCCCGGGGATCTCGGCCGACGCGGCGGGCGGATGCTGCGCCGTGGCCCCGCGCCCGCTGCGCGACAGCTCGAATATCAGCGGTTCCAGCTGCTTCATGCCAGGCACCTCAGGCCGCCGCCGCACGGCCGAGCACGCGACCGAGCGCCCGTGCATAGGTCTGGATGTCCTCAGCGGTGCGCGTTTCCGTCGCGCAGACCAGCAGGGCGTGGCCGAGTTCGGGGTAATCTCGCGTCAGCTCGTAGCCACCGACGATTCCCTCGCCCGCGAGCGACTCGAGCACCGGCGCAACCGGCCGGTCGAGTTGCAGCACGGCTTCGTGAAAGCGTGGCCCGGCAAATGCCGCCCGTACGCCCGGAAGGCCGGTGAGTGCCGAGACGAGTTCCGCGGTGCGCGCAACACAGGCGTTGGCGACCCGTTCGAGGCCGACCGGCCCGAGCAGCGCCAGGTGGATCGTAGCCGCGGTCATCAGCAGGCCCTGGTTCGTGCAGATGTTCGACGTCGCCTTGCCGCGGCGGATGTGCTGTTCGCGCGCCTGCAGCGTCAGCGTGAAGCCGCGCTTGCCGTCAAGGTCGACGGTGCACCCGGCGATCCGGCCCGGCATCTGCCGCACGTGCTCCATGCGCGTCGCCATGAACCCGACATAGGGCCCGCCCGAGGACAGCGGCACGCCGAAAGGCTGTGCCTCGCCACAGGCGATGTCCGCACCGCCATCACCCCACTCGCCGGGCGGCGTGAGCAGCGCGAGCGAGACCGGGTTGACGGCCGCGATGATCAGCACGCCATTCGCACGCGCCCAGCGCGAGAGCGCATCGACGTCCTCGAGCTGGCCGAAGAAATTCGGCTGCTGGATGACGATCGCAGTGATGTCCTGGCCGTCGTAGCGCGCCAGCGACCTCGGAATCGTCGTTCCCTCTTCCGTACAGTATGGCAATTCCTCCAGCACCAGCCCCTGGCCCTCGGTAATGACGCGCGCGACCCGCCGCCAGGTCGGGTTGACGGTGGCCGGCACCAGGATCCGGGCGGATTTCGAGCGGCGGTGCGCGCGCACGGACATCAGGCAGGCTTCGGCCAGCGAGGATGCGCCGTCGTACAGCGATGCGTTCGAGACGTCCATGGCCGTGAGGCCCGCGATCATGGACTGGTATTCGTACATGATCTGCAGCGTGCCCTGGCTGGCCTCGGCCTGGTACGGCGTGTAGGCGCTGTAGATCTCGCCGCGCGTCGCGAGCGCCCATACCGGCGCGGGAATATGGTGTTCGTAGGCGCCGGCGCCGATGAAATTGAGCGGCTTCCCGTCGGCGGCCGCGCGCGCCGAGACCAGCCGCGCCACTTCCATCTCGGACAGCGCTTCCGGAACGCCCGGCAGCGAGTCCACGCGCAGCTCCTCCGGGATCTCGTCGAACAGCTCGTCGATGGACTTGACGCCGATCCGATCGAGCATCGCGCGCACGTCTTCGCTGGTGTGCGGGATGTACGGCATTGTCAGCCTTCCGCCGCCACTTCGGCGGCGTAGGCCGTGGCGTCCAGCAGCTCCGCGCCGCCGGCGCCGGCAGTCGGCCGCAGGCGAAGAATCCAGCCCTGGCCGTACGGATCCTGGTTGATCAGTTCCGGCTGGGTCGCGAGCAGCTCGTTGCCGACGAGCACTTCGCCACCGACGGGGCTGTAGACATCGGATGCGGCCTTCACCGATTCCACGACGGCGCAGGCATCGCCGGCCGACAGGACCCGGCCGGCTTCCGGCACCTCGACGAACACCAGGTCACCGAGCGCGGCCTGCGCATGATCGGAAATCCCGATCTCGATGCTGCCATCAGGCAGGGAGCGCAGCCATTCATGGCTCTTCGTATAACGCAGGTCGTTCGGTATGTTGTTCATTCAAGTCTCCGTCTCAAATTTCGATCATGACCTTGCCGTGCCTGACGAACGGCGGCTTGACGACCTGCGCGGGCAGCAGGCGGCCGCGGATATCCACGGTGACGCTGGCGCCCGTCGCCGCCGGCACGCGCGCGAGCGCAATCGAGCGCTCGAGTGTCGGCGAGAACGTGCCGCTCGTGACTTCGCCTTCGCCGGCGCCTGCGGCGATGACCCGCTGATGCGCTCGCAGCACGCCGCGCTCCAGCAGCAGCAGTCCAACCAGTTTGCGGGCCGGGCCCGCTTTGCGCTGCGCGGCGAGCGTCGCCTTGCCGATGAACTCGCGCTCGTCGTCCAGCGCCACGGTCCAGGCCAGTCCGGATTCGAGCGGCGTGACATGTTCGTCCATGTCGTTGCCATAAAGGTTCATACCGGCTTCGAGCCGCAAGGTATCGCGCGCGCCGAGCCCGCAGGGCGCGATACCCGCCGCCTGCAAGGACCGCCAGAGGGCCGGCACTTCCTCGGCCGGCAACATGATCTCGTAACCATCTTCGCCGGTGTAACCGGTGCGTGCGACGAACCATTCGCCGCAGGGCACGCCAAAAAACGTCCCGAGTCTTGCCGCGGCGTCGCCGCAGGCGTTGGGCAGCAGGGGATCGGTCTTCGAGCGGGCGCGCGGACCCTGGATCGCGATCATCGCCAGGTCGCGCCGTGGCACGACCGCGACACCGAGCGGTTTCGCATGTTCGCGGATCCATGCCAGGTCCTTTTCCGTGGTGCCGGCATTGACGACCAGGCGGAACCAGCGTTCGTCGAGGTAATAGGCGATCAGGTCGTCGATGACACCGCCGTCGGGGCGCAACATGCAGCTATAGAGGGCCTTGCCGTGCTGGGACAGCCGCGCGACGTCATTCGCCAGCAGGCGCAGCAGCAATGCCCGCGCGCCGGCCCCACGCAGATCCACGGCGCACATGTGCGAGACGTCGAACATGCCGGCGTCGCGGCGCACGGCATGATGTTCTTCGATCTGCGAGCCGTAGACGACCGGCATGCCCCAACCGCCAAAGTCCACGATGCGGGCGCCGGCGGCGACGTGCAGGTCGTAGAGCGGCGTCCGTTTCATCGTCATGCTGCCTCTTGTCTGGCCGTCGCAAAAAAAAGAGCGGCGGGCCTAGCGGCCCACCGCCCCTCTGTCCTGAAACCTGAGAGATTGGGAACCGGGTATGCGCCCGGGGCCGCTCCCCTTCGGTGGGCCCGCAAGGACCACTCTCCAGAGTTCGCCAGTTCCTGCCGTTCGGGTGCCTGAGCGTTTCCGGGCGGGTTGCGCCTTCGGCGCCGCAATGCTGCGGTCTCTCCGGCAGGATCTCGTCGCGACGAGCGGGATTCTAGCGGAATTGGCCGGCCCGCGGGTCATCAGGAACACGCGGACGGCCGCCTGCCGGGGCTATCGGCTCGGGTTATAGTCGCGCTCCTGGCGGCCAAGCTCGCTGGAGCCATCGAATGCGGAGCCTCAGACCCCTGCTCGCCACCGTCTATGCGGCCGTCCTGCTCACCCCGGTCACGGCGCTGCCCGCGGAGGATGCGACGGCGCGCCTGAACGCCTTACTCGAGCGCGAATGGCAGCGGGACCTCGCCGACGATCCGCTGCTCGCCAGCTATCGCGGAGACACCCGTTACGA
>JBATEA010000313.1:0-2075 GCA_049663745.1 Steroidobacteraceae bacterium
TTTCCGCTTTATGCCCGCGATCCGACGAGGGGAATCATGAAGTGCCTGTATTACGTCGCACCGGAACTCGAGAGCACCTCTCAAGTATCCGATGACCTCCACGATGTGGGCATCGACGACTTTTTCGTGCACGTGATCGCCAAGGATGAGTCCGGACTCAAGAAGCGGCAAATCCATTCCTCCAACTACCTGGAGACGCTGGACGTCGTCCGCGACGGTTTCCTGGGCGCTGCACTCGGCCTGTTCGCAGGCGTCGTCGGTTGCGTGCTGCTCGACCAGTTCGGGCCGTTCGCGCACATCCCCTGGTTCGTATTCGTCGCGTTGTGCGCCGTCGCAACGCTATTCGGCGCCTGGGAAGGCGGCTTGATCGGCGTCGAGAAGGAAAACAGGAAACTTGCGCGGTTCCACGACGACATCGAGGCCGGGAAATTCCTGATCCTCATCTATGCCCGCAGGGACCAGGAGGCCGAGGTCCGGCACATGATGAAGACGCGACACGCCGAGGCGGAGTTTGCGGGCGTCGACAGTCATTTCGTCAATCCATTCTCGGCCGTACAGCGCCGGCGCCGGGCAACCGGCGACCGGGTCCGCGCAGTACAAGGGGACTAGCAGATGGCGATCGCAGTCGTACTGGTCCTCCTCGTCGTCGGCTCGATCATCTTCCATTTCATGAGTCCCTGGTGGTTCACGCCGATCGCGTCGAACTGGGGGACCATGGACGACACGGTGATCCTGACCTTCTGGGTCACGGGCATCGTGTTCGTCGTCGTCAACCTGTTCCTGGCGTGGGTGGTGGTCCGCTATCGCCACCACAAGGACCAGAAGGCGGACTACGAACCCGAGAACAAGAAACTCGAATGGTGGCTCACGATCGTCACGTCGATCGGCGTCGCCGCGATGCTCGCGCCGGGGCTGTTCGTGTGGGCCAAGTTCGTCGTCGTCCCGAAGGAAGCCACGATCGTCGAGGCGGTCGGCCAGCAATGGCACTGGAGCTTCCGCCTGCCCGGCAAGGACGGCGCGCTCGGCTTCACGGACGAGTCGCTGATCGCGCCGGACAATGCGTTCGGCGTCGATCCGGAAGATCCCAAGGGCCAGGACGACGTCCTGATCGCGAGCCCGGAACTGCACCTGCCGGTCGGCAAGCCGATCAAGGTCCTGCTGCGATCGAAGGACGTGCTGCACAACTTCACCGTCTCGCAGTTCCGGGTCAAGATGGACCTTGTCCCCGGCATGATCACCTACCTGTGGCTGACGCCGACCAAGACCGGTGAGTACGAACTGCTTTGCGAGGAGCTTTGCGGGCTCGCGCACTTCGCGATGCGCGGACGTGTCGTGGTGGATTCGCAGGAAGCCTACGATACCTGGCTCGCCTCGCAATCCACCTTCAGCCAGACGCAGTCGCTCGCGGCCGCAGACCCGGCTGCGGGTGCCGCGCAATACGCGGTTTGCACGGCCTGCCATGGGCAGAACGGCGAGGGCAACCAGGCGCTCAATGCGCCGCGTATCGGGGGCCAGTCGGCCTGGTACATCCGCCGCCAGCTGAGCAACTTCCGCGCCGGCGTCCGTGGCGCGCACGAGCAGGACACATTCGGCGCGCAGATGCGCGGCTTCGCGGCGATGCTGCCGGATGACACGGCCATCCGGAATATCGCGGCCCACATCGAGTCGCTGCCCGGAGCGGTGGCGGCGTCAACCGTGGCGGGCGACGTGGATCACGGCAAGCAGCTCTATGCGAACTGCGTGGCCTGCCATGGCGCGCATGGCGAGGGCATCTGGGCCCTGAATGCGCCGCGGCTCGCACAGATGAGCGACTGGTACCTGGAGCGGCAGCTGAACAACTTCCGCGCCGGAATCCGCGGTGCGCACCGGCAGGACTATTACGGCCGGCAGATGTCATTCATGGCGAATGTGCTCGCCGACAAGAGCGCGATCGACGACCTGGTCTCCTACATCAATACGCTGAAGCCTGAGGACGCGCAGGTCCTGGCCTCCAGGAGGGGCTTCTGATGGCATACGTCGCAATCGCGGACCGTGATGTCGAGCTGCACGATCCGCACAGCTTCTTCTACAAGTAC
>JBATEA010000314.1:0-2568 GCA_049663745.1 Steroidobacteraceae bacterium
GGCCAGGAGGCTTCGAAGCCCGGCCACAAGAGGCCCGTCACGGCCTTTTCGCCGGCGCCCCCTAGCCACGGCACAGATAACTGCCGCGCGTAGAACAGCGCGCCGAAGAATGCGGCGAAGAACATGACCTCGGAGAAGATGAACCACATCATCCCCATGCGGAATGAACGGCCGACCTGTTCGTTGTAGAGGCCTGCCTGGTTTTCGTGGATGACTTGCCCGAACCACAGGAAGAAAAGCGTGAAGAGCAGCAGGAAGCCGGCGCCGAGCACCCAGCCGCCGATGCTCGCGCCATTCAATGTTGCGGCCGCGCCCGCCATCAGCACGAACAGCGATGCCGAACCGAAGAAAGGCAGCCGGCTTCCGTGAGGGAAGAAGTACTGGCCAGTTTGTTTAGCTTGCGCCATCTGTTCCCTATCCCTTGCCACCGGCCACTCGCGTCACGTCGTAGAACGCGTAGGACAGCGTCAGCCTGTCGATGCCGGGCGGCAGGTCCCGGTCGACGATGAACCGCACCCGCAGGTCGCGCTGTTCATCGCGATCGAAATGCTGTGGCGTGAAGCAGAAGCATTCCGTCTTGCGGAAATACTGGGCGGCGCGCAGCGGTGTGATGCTGGGCACGGCCTGGCCGGTCGTTTCACGATCCGCGAGATTGCGCGCGCTGTAGCGTGCCTCGTAAAGCCGGCCCGGGTGCACTTCCAGCGATGCAACGACCGGAGCGAATTCCCACTGCCCGCTGTCGGGCACCGAGGCGGTGAACTCGACGACGACGGTGCGGCTCATGTCCGCCACCGCGTTTCCGGCTTCTGCAGCGCGGCTCAGTTGCGCCCTCGTGCCGATGCCGGTGACTTGGCAGAAAACGTCATAAAGCGGCACGAGCGCGAAGCCGAAGGCAAAGCTGCCCGCCACCATCAGCAGGAGCCTGCCCACGAGACCACGGTTCGATTTGCGCGGCGGCGTGTCCATCAGCCCTGCACCAGCAAGTGGACCAGCACGTAGGCGACCCAGACCGTAAACGCCGCGAGCCCGAGCGCGATCGCGAGACGCCGGTTGGAGGCGCGGGATGTCAATGGAGCTCCGGCGACTTCTCGAAGGTGTGATAAGGCGCGGGTGACGGCACGGTCCATTCGAGGCCGTGCGGCCAGTCCCAGACGCCGGCCGTGGCGCGCTCGCCGCCCTTGACGCACTTGATGATCAGCCAAACGAACAGCAGCTGCGACAGGCCGAAGCCAAAGCCGCCGATCGAGGAGACCATGTTCCAGTCGGTGAATTGCGTGGGGTAGTCGGGGATGCGGCGCTGCATGCCTGCGAGACCCAGGAAGTGCTGCGGGAAGAACAGCACGTTGACGAAAATCGCGGTCAGCCAGAAATGCCACTTCGCGAGCGTCATGTCGTACATGTGGCCGGTCCATTTCGGCAGCCAGTAGTAAACGGCCGCCATGATGCCGAACACCGCGCCCGGCACCAGCACGTAGTGGAAATGCGCGACCACGAAGTAGGTGTCGTGGTACTGGAAGTCCGCGGGCACGATCGCGACCATCAGCCCGGAGAAGCCGCCGATCGTGAACAGGAACAGGAAAGCGAGCGCAAACAGCATCGGCGGCTCGAAGCTGAGCGATCCGCGCCACATGGTCGCCGTCCAGTTGAAGATCTTCACGCCGGTCGGCACGGCGATCAGCATCGTGGACAGGGTGAAGAAAAGTTCGCCGGCGAGCGGCATGCCGACCGTGAACATGTGGTGGGCCCAGACGATGAACGACAGGAAGGCGATCGACGCGATCGCGTAGACCATCGCCTCGTAGCCGAAGATCGGCTTGCGCGAGAAAGTCGGAATGATCTCCGAGATGATCCCGAATGCCGGCAGGATCATGATGTAGACCTCGGGGTGCCCGAAGAACCAGAACACATGCTGGAACAGCACCGGATCGCCGCCGCCCGCGGCATTGAAGAAGCTGGTGTGGAAGTAATAGTCGGTCAACAGCATCGTCACGCTGCCCGCGAACACCGGCATGACCGCGATCAGGAGATATGCGGTGATCAGCCACGACCATGAGAACAGCGGCATTTTCAGCAGCGTCATGCCCGGCGCGCGCATGTTGACGATGGTCACGATGACGTTGATCGCGCCCATGATCGACGAGGCGCCCATCAGGTGGATCGCGAAGATCGCCATCGGAAACGCCTGGCCCGTCTGCAGCACGAGGGGCGGATACAGTGTCCAGCCGGCGGCCGGCGCGCCTCCCGGCACGAAGAAGGTCGAGATCAGCAGCAGGAACGCGAAGAACAGCAGCCAGAAGCTGAACAGGTTCATGCGCGGCAAGGCCATGTCCGCCGCTCCGATCTGCAGCGGAATCATCCAGTTCGCGAGGCCGACGGTCGCCGGCATCACGGCGCCGAACACCATGACGAGCGCGTGCACCGTCGTCAGCTGGTTGAAGAACCCGGGATTGAATAGTTGCAGGCCTGGCTGGAACAGCTCGGCGCGGATCGCGAGCGCAAGTGCGCCGCCAATCAGGAACATCGCGAGCGAGAACACCAGGTACATCGTCCCGATGTCCTTGTGATTCG
>JBATEA010000315.1:0-6551 GCA_049663745.1 Steroidobacteraceae bacterium
CATGGGACTGACCTGCAGGCGGTCGAAGACCGGGAAGCCGCGCGCCGCCAGCATGTCCGCCTCGGACAGCAGGGCCGCGAGCGAAAGCACGACCCCGTTGCCGATGAAACAGCGCACATGATCGCGCAGCACGCCGGACGGGATCAGCGAGAGGACCGTCTTCTGGCCGTCGATGACCAGCGTATGGCCGGCGTTGTGACCGCCCTGGAAACGGGCGACCGCGGTCACGCGCTCGGTCAGCAGGTCGACGACCTTTCCCTTTCCCTCGTCGCCCCACTGGGCGCCGACGATGACGACGATCTTGCCCATCCGCGCCTCAGGATCTGACCAGCCAGAGCAGCACGAGGCCCGCGCTCATGCTCGCGAAACCCGCGACTCGCAGGGTCGAGTCGGTCGCAGACGATAATGCGGCCATCGCGCGCTTCGAACGGCCCGGACTCGCGAACGGCAATACGCCTTCGATCACCAGCAGCAGACCGAGCGCGGCCGCGAGGTCCGCCCACTGGATGTTCATCGGCGGCTCAACGGCCCGGCTGCTTCATGTACTTGAAAAACTCGCCATCGGGAGCGATCACGAGTATGTCATTGGGCTGGCCGATCGCGCGGCGATAGGCCTGCAGGCTGCGGTGGAAGGAATAGAACTCGGGGTAACGCTGGTACATGCGCGCGTAAGTCGCGGCAGCGATCGCGTCGCCCTCGCCCCGAATCTTCTCCGCGTCGCGGTTGCCGATGGCGAGCGTTTCCGTGCGCTCACGCTCGGCTTCCGCCCGGATCCGCTGCGCCTGCTCGTCGCCTTCGGCGCGCAGCTGCGAGGCCTGGCGCGCGAAATCCTGGCGCATGCGGTTGAACACCGAGTCGGAGACCTCGTCCGGCAGGTCGATGCGTTTCACGCGCACGTCCACCAGCGTCAGGCCGAGCTGGCCGATCGACTGACCGGCAAATTGAAGGATGTCGCCGATGAATTCCGCGCGCTCCGCCGCGACCACCTGCTGGATCGTGCGCTTCGCGATGACGCCCTTGAGGCCGTCCTTGACGATCTCGGCCAGGCGCGCCGATCCCGCTTCCTCGTCGCCGCCGGTCGCAAGGTAGTACTGCGTGACATCGGAGATGCGCCATTTCACGTAGAAATCGACGTTGAGGATCTTGCCCTCGCTGGTCAGGAACTGCTCGGCCGGATAATTTCGGGTCAGCACCCGGCGATCGAATTTGCGGGCCGTGTTGACGCCCGGAATCATGAAATGCAGGCCCGGCTCGTAGTCGGCCTTCACGATCTCGCCGATCTGGAACTTGATCGCAAATTCGGTCTCCTGGACCTGGAAGACCGAGCCCATCAGCAGCCAGAGGGCGACGACGACGACGACCAGCATCGTCAGGATGCGGCCGGCCATCATCGATCCTTCCTGGCGCGCGGGTCCGGCGCCTCGACGGAGCTTCCATCCTCGAGCCGGATCGTCGGCGGCGTCTCGACGGCCTGCCGCTGCAGGCCACGCTGTTCGAGCAGCTTGTCGAGCGGCAGATAGACCATGTTGCCCGCGCCCTTCGTGTCGACGATCACCTTGGTCGACGATCCCAGGACCTGCTCCATCGTCTCCAGGTAGAGGCGCTGGCGCGTAACGGCGGGCGCGCGTTCGTACTCGGCCGCGAGCGCGCCGAAGCGCGCAGTCTCGCCCTCAGCATCCGCGATGACCCGCGCCTTGTAGGCGCGCGAACCTTCGACGACGCTGACGGCGGCGCCGCGCGCCTTCGGCACGATGTCACTGGCATAGGTCCGAGCGGATAACATCGCGCGATCCTTGTCCTCGCGCGCCTTGATGGCATCCTTCTGGGCGGGCGCGACCTGCTCGGCGACGCTGACGTCCTGCAGATTGACGCTGATGACCTCAATGCCCGTGTTGTACGCGCTGATGGTCCGCTGCACGAGCTCCTTGGTCTTCGCGCTGATCTCCTGGCGGCCGAGCTCGAGCACGAAATCGAGCTTGCTTTGCCCGATGACCTCGCGGATCGCACTCTCGCTGACCTCGCCCAGGGTGGCCTCCGGATCCCGGACATTGAACGCGAACTTGACCGGGTCCGCGCGCCGATACTGGACCGCGAGATTGATGTCCACGAGCGCCTCGTCCTGGGTCAGCATGCGCGTGCGGTCGGTGAAGCTGTTGAATTCGGTCACGTTGATGATCGTGCGACGATCGATCGGCCAGGGCAGCCGCCAGTTGAAGCCGGCCGTGGTCGTACCGGCGTACTTGCCGAAACGTGTGATGACGGAACGCTCGGCCGCCTCATTCTGGTAAAAGCCGCTCAAGATCCAGATGACCAGCAACCCGACCAGGACGTATCCGATCCCGAATGCGCGGCCGGGGCTGCCCGCGCCGTTGCCCGGCGGCCGCGGGCCGCCGCCGAACATCGCCCGCAGCTTCTTCTGGATTCGCCGGACGAGCTCGTCGAGGTCCGGCGGCACCTGGTCCGGCCGGCGCTGCCAGGGATTCTGATTCTTGCCGGGATCATTCCAGGCCATTTCGCTCGCTCACTGTGGGGATCCGCGTCAGGCCGCGGAGGATGCGGCCACGTGCGGGAATTCTACGAAGCTCCCGGCGGGCAGACAAGGCGAAACGACGGCCTGGAAATCGACCCCCGCTTCGCGGCAAAGCGCCTCGACCTGCCGGTGCGATGCTTCGACGACAATCAGGAATCCGCCGTCTGCGAGCGTACTCTCGCTCTGCACCAGCCCGAGACCGAACAGCCGCGCGCGCAACCGGCCCTGTGCAGGCGGCAATGACAGGCTGAGCAGCAGCGCCGACTGCCCGAAGATCTCCTGCAGGCTCTCGCGCAGCAGCGGCAGACCCGCGCCATTCGCCGCCGAAAGGCAGATCGAGGCCGGGCGATCCTGCGCGTCGCGCTTCAGTTCGGCCGGCCGCGCGAGCCGGTCGATCTTGTTGTAGATGCGAAGCTGCGGAATGGAGCCCGCGCCGATGGCCGCGAGCACTTCGTCAACCTGCCCGATGCGCCGATCGTGCTCGGGATCGGAGGCGTCCACGACGTGCAACAGCAAGTCGGCGTCCCTGGCCTCCAGCAGGGTCGAACGGAACGCGGCCATCAGTTCGTGCGGCAATTCACTTATGAAACCGACGGTATCGGCGATCACCAGGTCCGGCGTGTGTTGCATGCGCAGCCTTCGGACGGTCGGGTCGAGAGTCGCGAACAGCTGGTCGGCGACGAACGCGTCGCTGCCGGTCAGCGACCTGAACAGCGTGGACTTGCCGGCATTCGTATAGCCGACGATGGCGATCGACGGCACCGGCACGCGCTTGCGCACCTGCCGGCCGGTGTCGCGGCGGCGAGCGAGCCGCTCGAGCCGCCCGGAGAGCGTGCGGATCCGCTTGCCGATCAGGCGACGATCGGTTTCGAGCTGCGTCTCGCCGGGACCGCGCAGGCCGATGCCGCCCTTCTGGCGTTCGAGGTGGGTCCAGCCGCGGATCAGCCGGGTCGACAGGTGGCGCAGCTGCGCGAGCTCGACCTCGAGCTGGCCCTCGGCGCTTCTCGCCCTTTGCGCGAAGATATCGAGAATCAGGCCGGTGCGATCCAGCACGCGGCGGCCGATCAGCTCTTCCAGGTTCCGTTCCTGGCTCGGTGACAGGCTGTGATCGACCAGCACGAGTTCGGCATCGGTCGCCGCGACCCGCGCGCGGATTTCTTCAGCCTTGCCGCTACCGACGAAAAAACGGGGGTCGGGCACGCGCCTGGAACCTGCGATCGTCTCGACCGGCAGCGCGCCCGCAGAGCGCGCAAGCGCATCGAATTCGGCGGTGTCGTCCGCGCTGACCGGCTTGCCCAGGCCGATGCGCACGAGCACCGCGCGTTCGCCCCGCTCAGGCCGTTCGAACAATTTTTCCCACCGGCAGCCGCACAGGGTCTCGGATCAACTGGGCTCCGCCTCCTTGGCGGGTTCCTCGTCGGCGCCCTCGACCGCTGGCAGGCGCACATTGCGTGCCGGCACGACGGTCGAGATCGCATGTTTATAGACCATCTGGCTGACCGAATTCTTCAGCAACACGACGAACTGGTCGAAGGAGTCGATCTGGCCCTGGAGCTTGATGCCATTGACCAGGTAAATGGAAACCGGCACCCGCTCCTTGCGCAGTGCATTCAGGAACGGATCCTGCAGTGATTGACCTCTGGCCATGGTATCTCCTTGTTTTTTCTCGTACTTCGATGCCGCTCTCGAGGGGTTCGGCGGCTCCACCATCATCGCTAGGGGCTTATGTCAAACGCAAGTCGCGTAGCCCGCAAGGCTTGGAGTCTAGCACCAGGCCTGGAACGATTCTCAGCAAGCAGCCAGCCAGCCGTGGATGCGGGCGGACAGGCGGTTGATCAAGGCCGGGGCCATCGAATCGAACCATTCGGCACCCGGTTCGGCCCGCAGCCAGGTCAGCTGCCGGCGGGCGAGCTGGCGGGTCGCAATGATGGCTCGTTCGATGGCCTCTTCCAGGCCCGCCGCACCCTCGAGGTGAGCCCACAACTGGCGGTAACCGATCAGCCGCATGGCGGGCAATCCGGCATGCAGGTCACGGCGCCGGTGCAGCCGCCGGACTTCATCCAGCAGCCCGTCGCTCATCATGCAGTGAAAGCGCTGTGCCAGTCGCGGACCCATGCCCGCGCGGTCCGCGGGCGCGAGCACCAGGCGCAGGTCGGCATCGCGCACGCCGCCGCGCAGGTCCTGTTGCTGCTGCGCCGAGATCGGCCTGCCGGTCAGCTCGATCACCTCGAGCGCCCGCTGGATGCGCTGCTGGTCGCCGGGCAGGATGCGTCCCGCCGCGCGCGGATCGAGCCGCTGCAACTCCGCATGCAGTGCGGGCCAGCCGAGCTGCCGGGCACGCTGCTCGATGCCCCTGCGGATTGCCGCATCGGCCGGCGGCAGTTTCGCGAGCCCGGATTGCAGCGCGCGAAAATAGAGCATCGTGCCGCCGACCAGTATCGGCACCCTGCTGCGCGCGCGGATCTCGTCCATGACGCGGTTCGCGTCGGCGACGAAGCGCGCTGCCGAGTAGCTCTCGGACGGGTCGATCAGGTCGATCAGGTGATGCGGCGCGCGAGCCAGCAGCTCGGGCCCGGGTTTCGCCGTTCCGATGTCCATGCCGCGAAAGACCATCGCCGAGTCGACGCTGACGATCTCGAGCGGCAGCCGCTCCACGAGTCCGGCGGCAAGCGCCGTCTTGCCGGCGCCGGTCGGTCCCATCAGCAGGATCGCCGGAAGCGCGGGCATCAGCGGCCGCGCAGGAACAGCCGGTCAAGCTCGGCGAGCGTGACGCGCGTCCAGGTCGGGCGCCCGTGGCTGCACTGCCCCGAGCGCTCGGTGCGTTCCATGTCGCGCAGCAACGCATTCATCTCGTCGATCGAAAGCGAACGATGCGCGCGCACTGCGCTTCGGCAGGCGATGTTCGCGAGCAACTCGTTCTGGCGCTCGGCGATGCGATGAGTCGAGCCTTGCTCGCCGAGGTCGGCGAGCGCATCGCGTAATACCGCGGCCACATCATGGCCCGCGAGCACGATGGGCACTTCGCGGATGGCCAGCGTCGCGGGCCCGACGCGATCCACGACCAGGCCCGCGGCAGCCAGTTCCTGCCGGTGCTGCATCGCGAGCGACGCGTCCGCCTCGGTGCAGGTGACCATCGCCGGCACGAGCAGCGGCTGGCGCGCGCCCTGGCCCGAGTCGAGGGCAGTCTTCAGGCGTTCGTAGAGAATGCGCTCGTGCGCCGCGTGCATGTCGACGAGCGCGATGCCTTCCGCCGTCTGCGCGACGATGTAGACGCCGTGCAGTTGGGCCACGGCATAGCCTAGCGGCGCAGCCGGCGATGCCGCCGCTCGCGCGGATTCCATCACCGCGTCGCTGGATTGCATCGCACCAAAGGCGACGGGCGGTGGCTCGCCGAGCCGCAACATGCCCGGCGTGTATTGCGCAGCGACGCCGAGCAGACCGGCGGCCGGAGCCGGCGGCGCGTCGCTGCCCTGCCCGCGCGTCGCAGCCAGCACGCGCTCCAGCGTACGGAACACGAAATCGTGCACGCCGCGGCCGTCGCGAAACCTCACTTCGAGCTTTTGCGGATGGGCGTTGACGTCCACCTGCGTCGGATCGAGCGACAGATACAGGAGCCAGGCCGGATGGCGGCCGCCGTACATGACGTCCTGGTAACCGAGCCGCGCCGCATTCACGAGCAGGCGGTCGCGCACCATCCTGCCGTTGACGAACAGGTACTGGCGGTCCGCCTGCGCGCGCGCCTGCGACGGCAGCCCGATCCAGCCCTCGAGCCTGAGCCCGGGCTGCTCGTGTTCCACGTACAGGGAATTCGCAATGAAATCGGCGCCGACCAGGCGCGCGATGCGCGTCTCCTTCTCCAGCCGGCTCGATGCTGCGGGCAGCGAAAACTGCTCCCGGCGATTGTGCGTCAGCGTGAAGGCGACGTCGAACCTCGACAAGGCGAGCCGCGTGACCGTTCGCGCCACGTGCTGGAACTCGGTCGCCTCCGCGCGCAGGAACTTGCGCCGCGCGGGAACCTTGT
>JBATEA010000316.1:0-1844 GCA_049663745.1 Steroidobacteraceae bacterium
GTCCAGCCCGCGACGCTGGACCGTTTTGCCGAAACCTTCGCCGGGTGCGGATTCAGCCGCGAGGCTTTCTACCCGTGCTACGGTCTGGCGGAGGCAACGCTCATGGTTACGGGACCCAAGTCCGGCACCAGTGCCGCCGTGCGCGCGTTCAGCGACCAAGCCCTCTCGCAGAGTCGTGTCGAGCCGCTGCCCGACACCGCGCCGCATGCCCGCCGCCTCGTCGGATGCGGTGCACCCGTCGGTTCGCTTCGCCTTGCTATCGTCGATGCACAGACCCTGGCGCCAGCCGGACCCGACGAAGTCGGCGAGATCTGGGTCGCCGGCGAATCCGTCGGCCAGGGTTACTGGAACGACCCGCAAGCTACGGCGGCCACGTTCAACGCGCGGCGCATTGATAACGGCGACGGCCCGTTCCTGCGCACGGGCGATCTAGGCTTCTTACATGAGAGCCAGCTTTACGTCACCGGCAGACTCGATGATCTCATCATCGTGCGGGGGTCCAACCATCATCCCCAGGACATCGAAGCCACGGCGCGCGAGAGTCACCCGTTGCTCGCATCCGGTCTTGGCGCCGTATTCGCGATCGACGAGGGCGACTTGCAGCGCCTCGTGCTCGTGCATGAGGTCGAGCGCGACGGCAGCGGTGACCTGGCGTCGGTCGTCGATGCCGTCCGGGCCGCGGTTCTCGAAGAGCATGGCGTGGCGCTCGACACCGTGGTGTTGATCCGCTGCGGCACGATCGCGAAGACGAGCAGCGGTAAAGTCCAGCGCCACGCCAGCCGCGCCGCCTTCCTCGCCGGCCAGCTCAAGGCGCTCGACCAGCACCGCCCCCAGGCGAATCCCGCGCCTTCGATATTGCCCGCGCACTCGGCCGCGTTCGCCGCCGTCTGCCAGCATGCGCTGGCGATGTCCGGCACCGGCCTTGCGGACCTTACGCCCGAAACGCCGATCTCCGCGCTCGGCCTCGATTCGCTGCAGCGTGTCGAACTCGTGGCCGCGCTCGACGGAAGTTTCGGCCGGAATCTGCCGGACACCGTTTACAGCCAGGCGACGACACTCGGCGACCTCGCCGCCGCCGTTCAGAAGCATCTGATCGATCATCCGCGCAGCGACGCCCCCGAGGGAGAAATCCCCGCAGAGAACTACGACGTCACGCTCTTTCCCGAATACCTCGAGCTCAAACGCTACGAGCGCATTCTGCTGGCTGTCGCCGAAACCAATCCTTACTTCCGTGTCGACCAGGGCGCGGTAATGAACGCGATGGGCGTGGGCGGCATCGCCCACATCGACGGGCGCGAGGTGGCGAACTTCTGCGCCTACGACTATGTCGGGATGGCGCGTGACCCGTTCGTCACCGCCGCGACCAAGGCCGTGATCGATCGTTACGGAACCGGCGCCGGCGCAAGCCGCCTCGTCTCGGGCGAAAAGCAGATCCATCGCGACCTCGAAACCGCGCTCGCCGAATTTCTCGGCACACCCGCGTCGATCGTCTTCGTCTCCGGGCACGCGACCAACGTGACGACGATCGGCCACCTGATGGGCCCGGGCGACCTCATTGTCCACGACATACTCGCCCACAACTCGATCCTGCAGGGCGCCCGGCTCTCGGGCGCGACGACCCGTGGCTTCGCGCACAACAACTGGCGCGCGCTCGACGCGCTGCTCTCCGGCATACGCCACGGCTTTCGCCGCGTGCTGATCGCGATCGAAGGCGTCTACAGCATGGACGGCGACCTTCCCGACCTCGCGCGCTTTGTCGAAGTCAAGAAGAAGCATCGCGCGATGCTGCTCGTCGACGAGGCGCATTCGCTGGGAACCATGGGCCGTTCCGGACGCGGTATCGG
>JBATEA010000317.1:0-1961 GCA_049663745.1 Steroidobacteraceae bacterium
ACCCGGCACCAAGTACTGCTGATACCTTAAGAAGCGCCCGTAAGACTTGCTTGGATGCCCTGCTCGGGAATTGCGTAGCGCGGCGTGAATCCCAGTTCCTGCCGCAGGCGGCTGGTGTCCACGCGTCGGGATTCACCGAGGAAGGACAGCGCGGTCTCCGATCGATGAGCCTTGAGTTCGGCGAGCGGCAGCTGCGGCGGTGGTGTCAGGCCCGCAAGCCGGGCGACGCACGACAGGAAAGCCGTGTTCGTCATGTGATCACCGTCGCCGACGTTGTAAATGCGATTGCGCGCCTCTGGTTTCAGGAGCGCGGCGACACAGGCGTCGGCCAGGTCGTCCACGTGAATCCGGTTTCCCGGGCCTGCCTCGGCTTCGGCGAGCGCGGGCTCGCCGCGGCGCAGCCGTTCGATAGGCAGCCGCCCGGGGCCGTAAATCCCGGGCACGCGCAGGATCACCCACTCGACGCCGCGTGGCTCGCACCAGGCACGAAGCACATTCTCGGCCGAAAGCCGCCGGCGCGCGCGGTCGGTCGCTGGCGCGGGTGGCGTGTCTTCATTCACGGTCCCGCCACCGGCGTCGCCATAGACGCCGGTCGTGCCGATGTAGACAAAGCGCGCGGGATTTGCGGGTAACGCATCGAGAAAGCGGGCGATTCGCGGATCGGTCGATCCGGAAGCCGGCGGCGGCACCAGATAGATCACGTCGAACGGCGCGGTCCCGGATTGCGGAAGTCTTCCGGTCCGGTCTGAATCGAAGTCCCAGGTGACCATGTCGAATCCGAATGGCGCCTCGAACCTGAATGCGCGTGGCACCCTCGTGATGCCGATGACCCGCCCTTTCTTCGTGAGCCGTGCGGCCACCCGCGCGCCCGCATAGCCGCAGCCGGCCACCACGAATGCGCGCGAGGAAGCATCAGGAGATTGTGTCGCCGCCATGTCGGGTCCTGACGAGACCGGGAAATCGCAAGCCCGGCCCCTTCATAATAGCGGCGTGAAGGTCAGGCTGCTGCCGACAGGTCGGGAATTCCAGGCGCGGGGCGACGAGCCCGTGCTGTCCGCGGCGTTGCGCGAGCACCTCAACCTGCCGCACAGCTGCAAGGGCGGCAGCTGCGGCACCTGCCGCGTGCGCCTGATCAAGGGCCGCATCGCCTATCCGCACGGTCGCCCGCTCGGCATCAGCGGGGACGAAGAATCCCATGGCTACGCGCTGATCTGCCAGGCGCGCGCACTCGAGGATCTCGAGATCGAGATCCGCGAGATCAGTCATGTGACCGATGTTGCGATCAAGAGCCTGCCCGCCCGCATCGAGAGGATGCGCCTGCTCGCGCCGGACGTGATGGGCCTGTGGCTGCGCCTGCCCGCGGTTGAGCCATTTACCTGGCAGTGCGGCCAGTACGTGGACGTGATGCTGGCCGGCGAGCGCCGCCGCAGTTTCTCGCTTGCGAACCCGCCCTACGACTCGGCGCTGCTCGAGCTGCATATCCGCCGCGCGCCCGGCGGCGCTTTCTCCGAACAGGTTTTCACGACGCTGAGGGAAGGCGCACTGCTGCGCATCGAGGGCCCGCTGGGACAATTCATCTATCGCCCTGGCGAGCGGCCGCTGTTGATGATCGGCGGCGGCACGGGTTATGCGCCGCTCAAGGCGATGATCCGCCAGGTGATGGAGACCGAGACGAAGCGCGACCTGACGCTTTTCTGGGGGGCGCGCACTGTCGCCGACCTGTACGAAGACGCATGGCTTCGCGCTCTCGCCGTGAAACACCCGCGCTTTCGCTACACGTCGGTAGTCTCGGACCAGGCCGCGCCGGCGCCGCACGAATCGGGTCTTGTCCACGAGGCCGTGGTGCGCCGCGTCGCCGGGCTCGCCGGATTCGACATCTACGCGGCAGGCCCGCCGGCGATGATTGACGCCGTGCGCGCTGCGCTGCCGGCCCAGGGCGCGGACCCCGAGAAGATCTACAT
>JBATEA010000318.1:0-2551 GCA_049663745.1 Steroidobacteraceae bacterium
CGCCGGGGTGGTGGAATTGGTAGACACAGCAGACTCAAAATCTGCCGACCGCAAGGTCATGCGAGTTCGATTCTCGCCCTCGGCACCAATATGCGACCTTTTCCGATTCTGGGGCATCTAACCCCCTGATGCCCAGGATCGCGGATATCCCGATTCCCGAATCGGTGGCTCTTGCGGCCCGTCATGGCGACGGGCGGGCGCTCGAAGCCGTCTACCGGACGACCGCCGCGCCGCTCTACACGCTGCTGCGCCGCCTCGTGAGGCGGCCTGCGATCGCGGAGGAACTGTTGCAGGAGACATTCGTGGACGTGATCGAGCACATCGGCGCATTCGAAGGCCGTTGCCCGCTGGCAGCCTGGATTCGCTCGATTGCCGTCAACCGGGCCCTGATGTACCTGCGCTCGCCCTGGCATCGCAGCCTCGAGTGGCTGGACGCCGATGCCGGACGCCTCGAAGGGCTGCAAGCGGATGATCCCGCGGCCGCGCGCAGTTCGGAGCCCGCGCTCGATCGTGCGCTGATGCGCTTGCCTTCCCTGACGCGCGCCGTGGTCTGGCTGCACGATGTCGAGGGATACACGCACACGGAAATCGGCGCTGCGCTCGGCCGCACGCCCAGCTTTTCGAAGGCCCAGCTGTCGCGCGCCCATGCGCGCCTGCGCGACCTGCTCGCGAATGCCGACACGATGAAGGAGGGCGCCACATGCATACCGACCTGAGCGAATGGAGCGCCCGGCTTTCGGCCCTCCCGGAATTCGAGTCCCCGGTTGATGGCTGGGAGGCGGTCATTGCTGCCCGCCGCCGGCGCGAAGCCGGGGAGCCCCGGCGCTGGCCGGTCGCGCTCGCAGCTGTCGTGCTCGCGGCTGTGGTCGGGCTTGCCTGGCAGTTGCAGTCCACGCGGCGCGAGCTGGTCGCCGCGAACACCGCGCCCATCGATTCGGCTGCCTATGCAGACGATTCCGTGCGCGCGCAGAATTCCAGGCTCGAGGAACTGCTCGCAGCACTGCCCGAAGCGCGCGTGATGCGCGGCAGCACGGCATTCACCGTTTCTCAGCTCGAGGACCGGCTCGCTTTCGTGGACGACCGGCTGAGCCGCATCACGCTCGAGCCGAACGCGCCGGAGCATGCCGAGCGGCTCTGGCGCGAGCGCGTCGAATTGATGAATTCCCTGGTGCAGGTCCGCTATGCGGACGTGGCCAGCCCGCTTTGACGACCTGGAGGTCAAGATGAACAGGACGATTCTCGCGATGGCGGCGGCCGCGGCGCTGAGCCTTGCCGCACCGCTGGCGCTCGCGCAGGAAAAAGACGATGCCACGCTCGAAAAGCGCCTGGAGGATGCACAGCAGCGTCTCGAGGACGCGGCCCGCGAGGTCGCCGAACTCTCCGCCGAGGCCGGCGGGCCGCAAGGGATGCGCGAATTCCAGATGCTGCTGCCGTCGCCGCGCCGCGCGATGCTGGGCGTCAATCTCGGCGGCACGGAACCGAACGATCGTGGCGTCAAGGTCAACGGCGTGAGCCCCGGCGGCGCAGCCGCGGAAGCCGGCGTCAAGGCCAAGGACGTCATCGTCGCGATCGACGCCAAGCCGGTGGCGACAGATCGCGATCTCGTCACCGCGATGAAGGACGTCGAACCGGGCCAGAAGGTCGCCCTGGACCTGCGCCGTGACGGAAAGCCGGTCAAGATCACGGTCGTTGCCCGCCCGATGGACCAGGTGTTCTTTGCCGGGCCGGGCATGATGGTCCCCGGAGTGCCGGGCGTGCATCCGGTTCCGCCCTTGCCGCCGATACCGGCGATGGCGGGAATCGCCATGGCGCGCGGCCACCATTGGCTGCTGGACGGCTGGAGCGATGCGGAACTCGTGACCGTCACGCCGGCGCTCGGCCGCTACTTCGGTGCCGACAAGGGCGTGCTCGTGGCGCGCGCGCCTTCCGACGATGCACTCGGTTTGCAGGACGGCGACGTCATCGTCGCCATCGGCGGACGCGAGCCGCAGAACGGGCCGCATGCGATGCGCATCCTGCGTTCCTATCAGCCGGGCGAATCGGTGGAGATCCGCGTGTTGCGGGATCGCAAGTCGCAAATGCTGAAAGCCACCGTGCCGGAAGACGAAGCCGGGCGCGCGCCGCACCACAAGGTCGTGCCGGCGGCGCCGCCGGTGGAGCCTGCGAGCGTGAGCTGAGCGATTCGACCGCTGTGCTAGTCTGCGCGGCCCATGCGCCGCGCAGACTTCAGCTATCCGCTTCCCGGGGAACTGATTGCCCGGCATCCGCTGCCGGAGCGCGCGGCAAGCCGCCTGCTCGTGCTCGACGGCGGCAGCGGGGCGGTCCAGGACCTGACGTTCAGGGACCTGCCGACGCTGCTACGTTCCGGCGATCTCCTGGTGCTCAACGACACGCGCGTGCTGCCAGCGCGCCTTTCCGGCCGCAAGACGAGCGGCGGTTCCTGCGAAATCCTGCTGGAGCGCATCCTCGGCGAGCGTCGGATCCTGGCCCAGGCGCGCGCCAGCAAAGGATTCCGTCCCGGGACCGAGATTCAGCTGCCGGACGGTGCGCG
>JBATEA010000319.1:0-6333 GCA_049663745.1 Steroidobacteraceae bacterium
CGTGACGTCCGCGCCCCAGCGGCGCGCACCGGGCAGCGCAGCGCAGCCTGCCAGCAACAGGAGGACGGGAATCCATGCGGGAGCAAGGCACTGAGTGCGACTCCGGCGCCCGTCGGTCGGCAGCAACTCGAATATGTCAGCCACACGCCCTTCTGTTGACAGAAGTCCTCAAATGATCGCGTTTCACACTCGATCATCATTTGATTGAGACGCACCAGCCGGATAAATCAACCGGTCTGGAGATGAAACCGTAGAATCAGGGACAGACCTAGGCGAAGTTCTGTGTGATGACGGAGTGATTGGTGGGCCGTGATGGGATCGAACCATCGACCAACTGGTTAAAAGCCAGATGCTCTACCACTGAGCTAACGGCCCCGCGCAGGCGGCGCGAATGATACAGGAGCAACCGGCCCTGTTCATCTGTAGCGGGTCGGGTCCGCGATGCCGGCCTGCTCGAATCCCGCTCGTCGCAGGCGACAGGAGTCGCAGTGCCCGCAGGCGCGCGCGTCGCTATCCGGCTTGTAGCAGGACACGGTAATCGAGTAATCCACGCCGAGCGCCGTGCCGCGGCGGATGATATCCGCTTTGGTCATCTCGATCAGTGGGGCGTGGATGCGGATCCCCGCGCCCTCCACGCCCGCCTTGGTCGCCAGGTTCGCGACCCGTTCGAAGGCCGCCACGAATTCCGGGCGGCAATCCGGATAGCCGGAATAGTCGACGGCATTGACGCCGATGAAGATGTCGCGCGCGCCGAGCACTTCGGCATGAGCCAGCGCGCAGGCCAGGAATACGGTGTTCCTCGCCGGCACGTACGTGACCGGTATGCCTTCGTCCGGCTGCTGCGGGACTTCAATCCGGCGATCGGTCAGTGCCGAGCCGCCCAGTTGGCCGAGCGGCAGGGCCAGGGCCCGATGTTCGACTGCCCCCAGCATCGAGGCCACCCGGGCAGCGGCTTCCAGTTCCACGCGGTGGCGTTGGCCGTAGTCGAAGCTGAGCGAGTGGCAGCGATGGCCGCGCTCGAGCGCGATCGCGAGCACGGTTGCGGAATCGAGACCACCCGAGACCAGCACCACCGCCGCCGAGCCGGCGCGACGCTCCCCTTCAGCGGCCAGGAATGTCTCCCCACAGGACCTTGTGCAACTGGACCTGGAAGCGTACGGGCAGGCGTTCGGCCAGGATCCAGTCGGCGAGCTGCGACGCAGGCAACTGCAGCCAGCTCGGCGAGAACAATACTGCGCATCGTGAGTCGAGCCGCTGCGAGCGGACAAGGTCGCGGCTCCACTCGTAATCATCGCGATCGCAGATCACGAATTTCACGAAATCGCTCCCGCGCAGCTGCTGGCGCTCGAGGTCGAGGTTGCGATGGCATTCGCCGGAGCCGGGCGTCTTGATGTCGATCACCCGGACGACTCGGGGATCCACGACGCTCGCGTCGATCGCGCCGCTGGACTCCAGCGATACCTTCAATCCTGCATTACATAGCCGGGCGAGCAAGGCGAGGCAGTTCTTCTGTGCCAGCGGCTCGCCACCGGTCACGCAGACATGGCCGGCACCCGAGCTCTCAGCCTCGCCCACCAACGCATCCAATTCACGCCACTCGCCGCCTTCGAAGGCGTAGGCGGTGTCGCAATAGCTGCAGCGCAGCGGGCAACCGGTCAGCCGGATGAAGAACGTGGGCCAGCCAACCGCATCGGCTTCACCTTGCAGGGAATAGAAGGTTTCGGTGATCCTGAGACGCGCCGCCGCCGCAGCGGATGCAGTCGGCGCCGCGGCCGCCTGGCGCTGCATCGCAGCTACTCAGCGCCCCTCGGCGGTCATGCGTTTCAGGCGATCGGCGGCCTCGACGGCGACAGTCGACTCCGGGAATTCCTGCGTCACGCGTGTCAGGGCCCTGCGCGCGAGATCGAAGTGCCCGAGTTCGTAATGGCAGTAGCCCGCCTTCAGCAGCGCATCCGGCGACTTGCGAGCGCCCGGAAAGCCGGTCAGCACGCCTTCGAACGCCGACAGGGCCGCCTGATAGTCGCGCTTGACGTAGTACGCCTCGCCGAGCCAGTACTGGGCATTCGACGCCAGCTCGTGGTCGTGGTGGTCCGCGAGGAACTTTGTGAACCCCCTGGTCGCCTCGTCATAGCGGCCTTCTTTCAGGAAGTTGAAAGCTGCCTGGTACTCCGCATCGGGCCCCGCAGCCGGCGTCGCGGCCTGCGTGGCAGCGAGTGCCGTCTCGGCGGCCCGCAGGCGCGTGTCGAGATCGACGTACTGATCGCGCTGCTGGCGATGGGCAGCGTCAAGGTCGTGTTGCAGCCCCTCGATCTCGCCGCGGAGCCGGCGTAATTCGGCCTCGAGCGCATCGAGCTGGCGTGCCATCTCGAGCAGGCCCTGGTTCTCGAGCTTCTGCTCGACCGCGCCCATGCGCTGCTCGAGCGCGCCGATCCGCTCGCCCTGCGATTCCGCGTTTGCCGCTGCCGCCGCGCATGCAGCCAGCGCGATCGCAGCGACCCCCGCGACTCCCGCGTGCCGCATGCGTTCAGTGTCCGTAGCTGATTTCGACGCGCCGGTTCTTCTCATACGCCGATTCGTCGCTGCCCTCGGCCGCCGGGCGCTCCTCGCCGTAGCTGACCGTCGTCAGCTGGCCGTCGGCCGCACCCTGCAGCATCAAGGCACGCCGCACGGCCTGGGCACGCCGCTCGCCGAGCGCGATGTTGTACTCGCGCGAGCCGCGCTCGTCCGTGTGCCCCTCGAGTCGCACGCGGGCCGCACTGAATGCCGCGATGTGCTTCGCATGGGCACTGATGACGCTCGCGTACTCCGGGCGGATTTCGCTGCGGTCGAAATCGAAGTAGATGACCGTGGCGACGCCGGCCGGCGGGCTGGTCGCGCTCGCTTCGGCGCCCGCACCGGGCAGGTTACGGGCCTGTCCCACCTGGCTTTCGCTGCCTGCCCCGGTTGCTCCACCGTTCTGTTGCGCGGAGCTCTCCGGCGGCGCCTCTGGCACCGTGGTTGCTTTCTTCGGGCAACCGGCGAGCATCAGGCTGCCGGCGGCGATCATCAGTATGGGCATCCATCGCATCTTTGAATCTCCTCTGCTCATGCGTCCATCAGATCATGCCGCGGCCGTTCGCGCACGCTCAATAGAGAAACGGCGACCAGGCGGGTTCACGAACTTCGCCGGCGCTCGCCGCGAGGCGTTGCTGGATACGGCCATCAATCGATACCAGGGCCAGTACGCCGCGGCCGCCTTCGCGGGTTGCATAGATGATATCGGCTCCGTTCGGCGCGAAGGACGGCGATTCATCGAGACGGCCGCCGCTCAGGATCCGGAAGCTGCCCTGCGCCAGGTTCATGGCCGCGATGCGGTAGGAGCCGCGATCCAGGGTCACGACCGCCAATTCGCGCCCGTCCGGGGAGACCCGCGGTCGCGCGTTGTAGCTGCCCTCAAACGTGATCCTGCGCGGCCGGTCGCCGCTCTCGAGCCCCCGTTGGTAGACCTGCGGGGCGCCGGAGCGGTCCGACGTGAAGAAAAGCGATCGGCCATCGGGCGACCAGGCAGGCTCGGTGTCGATGGAAGGGTCGTCCGTCAGGCGCCGCAATTCCTGGGTCGCCAGAGACAACAGATAGATATCCACATTGCCGTCGCGGCGCGACAGCGCGACCGCGAGCCGGCTGCCGTCCGGCGACCAGGCCGGTGCGCTGTTGATTCCTGAGCGTGCCGACACGCGCACCTGCTCGCCGGTCTTCAGCGTCTGCACGTAGATCGCCGGCAGTCCGCTATGGAAGGACACGTAGGCGATCGAGCGCCCGTCCTGTGACCAGGCGGGAGACATGATCGGCTCCGGTGAATTGAATACGACTCGCTCGTTGGCGCCGTCGGCATCGGCGACGATCAGGCGATAGCTGCGCGCCGTGGCCGGCCCGGCGACGGCCACATAGGCGATACGGGTTGCGAATGCGCCGCGCACGCCGAGGATGCGCTCGTAGATCGCGTCGGCGACGCGATGGCTCGCGAGCAGCAGCGCGCCCCGGTCAGCCGGCAGCGCCGAGCCCAGCAGGCGCTCGCCAGTCGCGACCTGGATCAATTCATAGCGAATCTCGAATCGGCCGCCTGCGACCGGCAGCAGACTACCGACGACGACGTAATCCACCTTCTGCATGCGCCAATCGGTGAGATCGGCTGCATCCGCCTGGTGCGGGAATTCGAGCATCTGGCCGCGCGGCAGCGCGCGAAACCTGCCGCTGCGCTCGAGATCCGCCTGGACGGTGGCCGCCACGTCCCAGGCAGCGGCGCTGTCCGATTCCCAGCCGAAAGGAACGATGGCGATCGGGACGGCTTCCGCGAGCCCATGCAGGATCTGCACGGTGAGTTCCGCAGCCGCCGGCGGCGATTGCAGGAGCAGCAGCATCAACACGGCGATGGCACGGTGAATCATCGGCTTCCTCATTCCTTCGACTCGAACACCAGACGCACTTCGCGATCGAACAGCGAAGGTTGCGGTGGCGATGGCAGTGGCGACGCATTCCGCACCGCATTCTCGATGGACTGGCGCAAGGCCTCGCCGCCGCCGCAATTCCCGAACCGGACCCCGACCACTTCGCCGCCGGGAATCTGCGTTACGAAAGCAATGCAGGTCGCCCCGGCAGGCGTTCCCGGCGGCTTGAACCAGCGCCTCTCAACATGCGCCTGGATCGCCGCGACATACTGCGCCTTCAGACTCTGGAATGCGGCGCCGGTTCGCTCCTCCTCTTCTGCCAGACGCGCGCGCAATTCCGTTTCGCGTTCCGCCCTGAGCCGCGCATCCGCGACCTTCTTCTTTTGTTCTGCCGCAGCCTTCGCGCGGGCCTGCTCCTCCGTCTTGCGCCTCGCGTCCGCTTCCGCCTTACGGTTCGCCTCGGCGGCTGCGAGCGCTTTCTGCCGTTCCGCCTGCTCGGATTCCAGCCGGTGCTGCTCCTTCAGCTGCCGTTCGGCCTCCACCTGCTCGAGACGCTGTTGTTCCTTGCGTTCGAGTTCAGCCTGTCTCTGCTGCTCGCGATCGTCATCGCGGCGCAGGCTGGCCGCCGCTTCGATCACTGCCTGGTTGACGATCACGGCCTCGATCTGCATCGTTTCCGGAAGCGGTTCGGACTCCGGCAGCACCAGGCCGAAGAGCAGGAGACCCGCTATCGCCGCATGCAGCGCTACGGACCAGCCGATCGGCGCTATCACCGGCCTCGCTGTTGCATTCATCGCCTTCGCTCGAGTTCCTCGAGCGCCCGCACCGCCCTGGGATCGGTCAGGAAACCGATCTTCTTTGCGCCGGCCTGTTGCAGCAGAGCCATGCCCTGCACGACACGCCCGTAAGGCACCCGCTCGTCCGCCTTGACCAGCACCGGCGTGGATGCATCGCGGCCGAGCACGGCCGACGCCCGGCGCGCCACCTCTTCCGCGTCGATCGCAGCATCCTCGTTCTTGCCGACATTGAGGTAGTAACGCCCGTCGCGATCCACCGACAGCACCAGCGGCTCACGGTCTTTCAGCAGTTCCGGATCCAGTGGCCGGGCATTGGCGTCCGGGAGTTCGACCTGCACGCCCTGCGTCAGGAGCGGCGCGGTGATCATGAAGATGATCAGCAGCACCAGCATGACGTCGATGTACGGAACGACGTTGATCTCGCCCATCAGCTTGCGGCGTCGCGGGTTGGTGGCCATCTCAGACGCTTCGTGCCGCGGCGTGGCGCTGCAGCAGTGTCGAGAACTCCTCCATGAAGGTGTCATAGCGGAGTTCCAGGCGATTGACCTTGTCCGCGTAGCGGTTGTAAGCGACCACCGCCGGTATCGCCGCAAAGAGGCCCATGGCCGTTGCGATCAGCGCTTCCGCGATGCCGGGCGCGACCAGCGCGAGCGTCGCCTGCTGCACGTTTCCGAGGCCCTGGAACGCCCCCATGATTCCCCATACGGTGCCGAACAACCCGACATAGGGGCTGGTGGAGCCGACGGTCGCGAGCGTCGCGAGACTCTCCTCGAGCCGGTCGATTTCGCGCAGCTGCCCGACACGCATCGCGCGTCGCACGCCTTCGAGCACCTGATCCGGCGTCAGGCCCGGCTGCGTGCGCAGGCGCGTGAACTCGCCGAAGCCCGCTTCGAAGATCCCCTCCATGCCGACCGCCGTACCGCCGCGAGCCTCGATTGCGCGATACAGTTTGCCGAGGTCACCACCGGACCAGAATGCGCCCTCGAAACGGTTCGCCTCGAACTGCGCTTCGCGCAGCAGGCGGCGCTTGCGGAAAATGATGGTCCAGGACACCAGCGAGGCGCCGAGCAGCAGCGCAAGCACGAACTTCACGACTGGCCCGGCGTTCAGGG
>JBATEA010000320.1:0-13806 GCA_049663745.1 Steroidobacteraceae bacterium
TCCCTGAATTCGGAAAGCAGCAGGTTGTACGTCCGGCAGGCTGCGCCCGTGTCCATGACTTCAAGGCCGATACGGCGCGCGGCAAAAGCAGCAAAGAGTTCCGGCGGCGGCATCCGCTGCTTCGGCCCGGTACCCAGGATCACGACGTCGGGCGCGAGTTCGAGCAGCCGCACGAAATCGCCGATGCCGAGCTGCTCGATGATCGCGGGCTTCCAGTCCTCGATGACCGCCTCGCGCGTCGCGATCAGGCTTGCGCGGAACACGCGATCACGCATGCGGATCTCACCCGCCGCGTAGGCGGTGATCGCGTTCGAGACATTTCCATCTTCGCGGCTGAGCTGCATGGTCGGACCCGGTCGAAATATAGCCAATCCCGGCAATGCGCGCCGTTATCATGACCGGCGATGAATCCCCAGTCCGCGGATCGCGGCGCGCCACCCGTCATCAGGCGCCGGGCCCCCGGCGTGATTGACGCGCTGCCGGAGTCGCTGCATCCGGTGCTGCGGCGCGTCTATGCGGCGCGTGGCGTCAGGGATCCGGACGAACTCGCGCTCGAGCTGCGGAGGCTCCTGCCGGTCTCGACGCTGGACGGGATCGCGCCAGCGACGGCCCTGCTGCTCGAACATGTGCTGCGCGGGTCACGCATCCTGGTGGTGGGCGATTTCGATGCGGACGGCGCCACCAGCACGGCGTTGGTGCTGCGCCAGTTGCGCCGCCTGGGGCATGACAACGTGGACTTCCGCGTGCCGGACCGGATGCGGCATGGCTATGGGCTGACGCCGCTCCTGGTCGCGGACCTGACAGGCGAACGCGCCGATCTCCTGGTCACCGTTGACAATGGCGTCGCGGCATTCGCCGGCGTCGAGGCCGCGCAGGCGCTCGGCATGCAGGTGCTGGTCACCGATCACCACCTGCCGGGCCCGGCATTACCCCCCTGTACGGCGATGGTGAACCCGAATCTTGCCGGCGCGGCATTCGGCAGCCGGGCGCTCGCCGGCGTCGGCGTCGCTTTCTACCTGATGGCGTCGCTGACGCGGGAACTCGAAAAGCTGCGCGGTTGCAGGCTGCCGGCCGTGGCCGACCTGCTGGATCTCGTCGCACTCGGCACGATCGCCGATCTCGTGCCGCTCGACCGGAACAACCGGATCCTCGTGCAGGAAGGCCTGACGCGCCTGCGCGCGAGGGCAGCGGTGCCCGGATTGATGGCGCTCGCGCGGGTCGCAGGCTGCCGCCTCGATGACCTGTCCGCGCGCAATCTGGGCCACCAGATCGCGCCACGGCTCAATGCCGCAGGCCGCATCGACGACATGGCGATCGGCATCCGCTGCCTGCTGACCGACGACTGGGCCGAGGCGCTGAATCACGCGCAGGAACTCGACCGGCTGAATCGTGAACGGCGCGGAATGGAATTGCAGATGCGCGACGAAGCCGCGATCGCGGTGCGCCGCCTGCGCCTGCAGGAAGGCAGCCTGCCGGCGGGCGTCGCGCTCTTCGATCGGCGCTGGCATGCCGGAATCGTCGGCTTGGTGGCGACCCGGATGAAGGACCGCGTCCATCGCCCGGTCGTCGCATTTGCACCGGTGGGCGACGGCGAGTTGCGCGGTTCGGCGCGCTCGGTCGCCGGTGTGCATGTCCGCGACGTGCTGGAAGCGATTGACACGCGGCACCCCGGGCTGATCGAGCGCTTCGGCGGGCATGCAATGGCCGCCGGGCTGACGCTGCGCGAGGATCGACTCCAGAAGTTCACGAATGCCTTTGGCGAAGAAGTCGGCCGGCACCTGACGCGCGACCAGATGATGGGCGTGATCGAAACCGACGGCGAGCTCGGGCCCGGTGAATTGTCGCTGGCCACGGCCCTCGCGCTCGAGACGGCCGGGCCCTGGGGCCAGTCCTTTCCTGAGCCCGTGTTCGATGGAGTATTCGACGTCGTCGAATCGCGCGTGCTCGCCGATCGCCACCTGAAACTCTGGTTGCGGCCGCAGCCCGCCTCGCAGCCCGTGGAAGCCATCGCATTCGGTCATTTCGATGTGGACGGCTCGTTGCGGCCCGCCGCCGGCGCGCGGATCCGGGTCGCCTATCGCCTGCAGTCGACGAGCTACGGCGGCACGCCCAGGGCCGAAATGCTGGCGGAATACCTGCAAATCTGCGATTGACCGTCTGCTAAGATTCCGGCCGCATGGAAACCGCCGCAACCCGCCGCTCGATCGACGACCTCAGGCAGCGCCTTGGCGCGCTGAGGGGGTATCTTTGAGTACGACCGCAAGCGCGAGCGCCTCGAGGAACTCGATCGCGAGCTTGGCGACGCGGCGATCTGGAACAAGCCGGAGCGGGCGCAGGAATTCGGCCGCGAACGCGCGCGGCTAGCGACGACCATCGCGGAGCTGGACCAGATCGGGCGTGGCCTGGGCGAGACGGCGGAACTGCTGGAACTCGTCGAGAGCGAACGCGACGAAGCCGGCTTCACCGAGGTGGATCGCGATACCCGCGAGCTCGAGCAGCGTGTCCGGCAACTCGAGTTGACGCGGATGTTTCCCGGCGAGATGGACCCGCGTGGGGCATTCCTGGACATCCAAGCGGGTGCGGGCGGGACGGAAGCCCAGGACTGGGCGCAGATGCTCCTGCGCATGTACCTGCGCTGGGCGGACGGGCGCGGATTCTCTGCCTCCGTGATCGATCAGAGCCCCGGCGAAGTCGCCGGCATCAAGAGCGCTTCGATCGAGGTTGACGGACCTTATGCCTACGGCTGGCTGCGTACCGAGACCGGCGTGCACCGCCTGGTGCGAAAATCCCCGTTCGATTCCGGCAATCGCCGTCACACCTCATTCGCATCGGTGTTCGTCTCGCCGGTCATCGACGACGAGATCAACATCGAGATCAATCCGGCCGACATCGAGATGGATACCTATCGCGCCAGCGGCGCGGGCGGCCAGCACGTCAACAAGACGGATTCCGCGGTGCGGCTGCGCCATCTTCCGAGCGGCATCGTCGTGGCCTGCCAGATGGAGCGCAGCCAGCACAAGAACCGCTCGACGGCCATGAAAATGCTGAAAGCAAAGCTGTACGAACTCGAGGTCAACAAGCGCAATGCCGCCGCGCGGGTGCTGGAGGACCAGAAGACCGACGTCGGCTGGGGCCACCAGATACGGTCCTACGTGCTCGACCAGTCGAGGATCAAGGACCTGCGCACCGGCTACGAGACCGGCAACACGACGGCCGTGCTCGACGGCAACCTCGACCCGTTCATGGAAGCAAGCCTGAAACAAGGAATGTAGGAATCCCGGAGCGCCGATGGAAGAAAAATCCGCAGCGGACGAAAATGCACTGATCGCGGAGCGACGCGCGAAGCTTGCGCGGCTGCGCGAATCCGGCGTCGCGTTCCCCAATGACTTCAGGCGCGATGCGTTGTCGCGCGACCTGCACGCGACCTACGGCGCGCGCAGCGATGAATGGCTCGCTGCCAACCCGGTGCGCGTGCACGTCGCCGGGCGGATGATGTTCAAGCGGGTCATGGGCAAGGCGTCGTTCGCGAAGCTGCAGGATGGCGCCGGGCAGATCCAGCTTTATCTCCAGTCCGGGGCGCTCGGCCAGTCCTACGAGGCGTTCAGGGGCTGGGACGTCGGTGACATCGTCGGCGCACAGGGCGTGCTGATGCGGACCAGGGCGGGGGAGCTCACGGTCCGTGTTGAAGCGGTCCGCCTGCTCGTCAAGTCGTTGCGCCCGCTGCCCGACAAGTGGCATGGCCTGGCGGACACGGAGACGCGATACCGGCAGCGCTACGTGGACCTGATCGTCAACGAGGCGGCGCGCGCGACATTCAGGACGCGCACGCATGTGGTGCGGTTCCTGCGCGACTTTCTCGATGCCCTCGACTTCCTCGAGGTCGAGACGCCGATGATGCAGCCGATCCCGGGCGGCGCCGTGGCGCGGCCATTCGTGACGCATCACAACGCGCTGGGACAGGACATGTACCTGCGCATCGCCCCGGAGCTCTACCTGAAGCGCCTCGTGGTCGGCGGCTTCGAACGCGTCTACGAGATCAACCGCAACTTCCGCAACGAGGGCCTGTCCACGCAGCACAATCCCGAATTCACGATGCTGGAGCTGTACCAGGCCTACGCGGATTGCGAGGACTTCATGGGGCTGGTGGAGCGCATGGTCGAGGGGCTGGCGGATGCGGTCGCCGGCTCGCGCGAAATCGTCTACCAGGGCCGGCGGCTGCGCTTTGCCGCGCCATTCGCGCGGCTCTCGGTCGAGGAAGCGATCGCCGCCGCCAACCCTGCGCTCGAGCGCGCGCGCTTGCGCGACCTGAGCTATCTCCGCGAGGCCTGCACGCGGCTCGGCATCTCACCCGGAAAGGAGGACGGCGCGGGCAAGCTGCAGCTGGACCTGTTCGAAAAGACCTGCGAGCAGCGGCTTGAACAGCCGACATTCGTGCATTCGTACCCTGCCGAAGTGTCGCCGCTGGCCCGCAGGCGCGATGCCGATCCATTCGTGACGGATCGCTTCGAGTTCTTCGTCGATGGCCGAGAACTTGCCAACGGTTTCTCTGAGTTGAACGATCCGGAGGACCAGGCGGAACGATTCCGCGCACAGGCCGCCCGCAAGCAGGCGGGAGACGAGGAAGCGATGTTCTACGACGCCGATTACATCCGCGCGCTGGAATACGGCATGCCGCCGGCAGCCGGGCTCGGCGTCGGCGTCGATCGTCTCGTCATGTTGCTGACGGACTCGCCGAGCATTCGCGACGTGCTGCTGTTTCCGCAGCTCAGGCAAGAGGTCCCGGAATAGGATAGGGCAAGTCGGCGGGCACGAGTTCCAGGCCGCCAGGATGCGCTCCCAGCAGATCACTGCCGAAGCGCAGTTCCGCAACCGCCAGCAATTCCACAGCGTGCGGTCCAGCGCAGGCGGTGACGACCTGCGCAGCCTGCGACTCGCCGCGGTAGAGCGCCTGGCCGTGCCGGAAAGACGCACCAGCCGGCGCGGCAAAGCGCAGCATGCGGCGCTTGATGTGCCCGAGGTGCTGGGTTCGCGCGACGATCTCCTGGCCGACGTAGCAGCCCTTTGAAAAGCTGACCGCCGACAGCAAATCGAGATTCAGCATCTGCGGAATCCACAGGCCGGCGGTCTCCGGGTGGATGGTCGGCTCGCCGTCCTCGATGCAGATGCGTTCCCATTCGCCGGGTGAAACCCGCTCCACGTCGTGCAGGACCCACTCCAGCGATGCGCGCGGGCCCACCAGCAGCTGCCGCTGCGGGCCCGCAACCATGACCGCGGCACCTGCCGTTTCGGCGTCCGCCTGCGACCAGGATCCGCCCGTCGGCGCGGCCATCACGCCGGCGACGGCAAGCGCATCGCCCCGGTCCACGATGAACACCTCGGCGCGAAGCGTGAATTTCAGAAGTCGCACGATCATCGATTTCACCAGCGGGCGGCGAACGACGATCAATACCGTGTCGCCGTGCGCTGCGAGCCGCAGGATCTCGAGCACCCGGCCTTCGCGATTGCAGGCGGCCGCCAGGAGTCCCGGATGGCGTTCGAGACCGAGCAGGTCGCTGGTCAGCTGGCCCTGCAGGAATGTCCGCGCGTCGCGCCCGGAAACCGCGATGACCGAGAATGCCGGCAGCAGGGTGCAACGTGATTGCGGCATCGCGGATATCGTAACGCAGTGGAACTCGGCGAAGACGCGGCAAATGGCCTTGGGCAGCCGACAGGCGATCTGGCAGAATAGAGCGCGATGCATGCCCCCGCGCCCGAGTCGCCGGAAACCGCCCCGAGCAGCGTTCCAGAAGCTCCGCTGCAGCCCGCAAAAGCGCCGCCGCGGGAGCTGGACGGACCGCCGGGTCCGGAGCCGACCCGTTACGGTGACTGGGAAAGAGCCGGCCGCTGCATCGATTTCTGAAGGTATCGTACTTGTCGAGCCACAATCGGCCGCTGTCCCCGCACTTGCAGGTTTACCGCCTGGCGCTGGGAACAGTCTTGTCGGGCCTGCACCGGATCATGGGTGTTGCGCTGTCTGCCAGCAGCCTGCTGCTGGTCGCATGGCTCGCTGCGGTGGCGCGCGGCCCTGAGGCCTATGCGATTGCGACGCGTCTTTACGCCAGCCTGCCGGTGCGACTCCTGCTGATTGGGGCAATTGTCGCCTTCTGGTATCACCTGTTCGCAGGATTGCGCCACTTGTCCTGGGATGCGGGTCTCGGCTTCGAGAAATCCACGGCCAGGAAAAGCGGGCTGGCGGTCGTCGCTCTTGCCCTGCTGGCTTCGACGGCGACACTGGCGCTGGCGTGGCGGTTCTTCTGGGCGACAGCATCATGAGCACCCAGGCATCAACCGGCGCGGCTGATCGGGCGCCTGATCGGCATGCGACGCGCCACTGGCGCAACCAGCGCCTGACGGCGATCTGCCTGGTGCCACTCGGCCTGTGGTTCCTGCTGACGTTGCTGCTGCTTCCCGACCTCGGCTACGCAACCGTGCGCGCCTGGATTGCCAGACCGGCGCAGGCCGTGCTGCTGTTGCTCTTTGCGTGGTTCGCGTTGTGGCATTCGGCGCAGGGCGTGCAGGCGGTGGTGGATGACTACGTGGGTGGCCGACTGCACGCCCCGACCACGCGGATGTTGCAGTTGGCTCACTGGATCGCGGCGCTCGCAGTCGCATGGTCGATCTGGGTGATCGCGGGGAGCGGGGCGTGACGGCCTACGAACTGATCGATCACGAGGTCGACGTCGTCGTGGTCGGCGCCGGGGGCGCCGGGTTGCGCGCGACGCTCGGCCTCGCGCAGGCGGGCCTCGCCACGGCGTGCATCACCAAGGTGTTCCCGACCCGCAGCCATACGGTCGCCGCGCAGGGCGGCATCAGCGCCGCGCTCGGCAACATGGGCGAGGACGACTGGCGATTCCATTTTTACGACACGATCAAGGGTTCGGACTGGCTCGGCGACCAGGACGCGATCGAGTTCATGTGCAAGGAGGCGCCCGCGGCGGTCATCGAGCTCGAGCACTTCGGACTGCCGTTCTCGCGCACCGAGGACGGCCGTATCTACCAGCGGCCATTCGGCGGCATGACCACGAATTACGGCAAGGGCATCGCGCAGCGAACCTGCGCCGCGGCGGATCGCACCGGTCATGCGATGCTGCACACGCTGTACCAGCAGAGCCTCAGGCATGACGCGCGATTCTTCATCGAGTACTTCGCGATCGACCTGATCATGGTGGACGACGAATGCCGCGGTGTGCTGGCGCTCGATATGGCGACCGGCACGATGCACCGGTTCCTCGCGCAGGCCACGATCCTCGCGACCGGCGGTTACGGCCGGACCTATCTGTCCTGCACCTCGGCACATACCTGCACCGGCGACGGCGGCGGCATGGTGCTGCGCGCCGGCCTGCCGCTGCAGGATATGGAGTTCGTGCAGTTTCATCCCACCGGCATTTATGGCGCCGGGTGCCTGATAACCGAAGGCGTGCGCGGCGAGGGCGGAATCCTGCGCAATTCGCAGGGCGAGCGCTTCATGGAAAGGTACGCGCCGAATGCCAAGGATCTCGCGTCCCGCGATGTCGTCAGCCGCGCGATGACGATCGAGATCCGCGAGGGCCGCGGGGTCGGCCCGGCCCGCGACCACCTGTTCCTGCACCTCGAGCACCTGGGAGCCGACGTGATTCACAAGCGGCTGCCGGGCATCGCGGAGACGACGATGATCTTCGCAGGTGTCGACGTGACGCGCGCGCCGATCCCGGTGCTTCCGACCGCGCACTACAACATGGGCGGCATCCCCTGCAACATCCACGGCGAAGTGCTGACTTCCCGGAATGGCGACCCGGAAACGACCGTGCCCGGATTGATGGCGATCGGCGAGGCCGCCTGCGTCTCGGTGCACGGCGCGAACCGCCTGGGCTCCAATTCGCTGCTGGACCTGGTGGTTTTCGGCCGTGCCGCGGCCGCGCGTTGCGCGGCGTCATTGAAGCCAGGGGCGTCGCGCGGAAAGCCGGTGTCGGAATCGACCGACGCGTCGCTCGCCCGCTTCGACCGCATGCGCCACGCCGCCGGCAGCCGCCCGACCGCCTCGCTGCGCGAGGAAATGCAGCGCGGGATGCAGCTTGACGCAGCCGTTTTTCGCACCGGGGCCAGTCTCGCCGAAGGATGCAGGCGCCTTGCGAACACCTTTGCTTCGCTGTCCGGGCTGCACATCTCGGACCGCTCGATGGTGTTCAACACCGACCTGGTCGAGGCGCTCGAACTCGACAACCTTCTGCGCCAGGCGCTGGCGACGATCCACTCGGCCGCCAATCGCACCGAAAGCCGCGGCGCGCACGCCCGCGAGGATCACCCCGCCCGCGACGACGTGAACTGGCTGAAGCACACGTTGGCCTGGGTCGCCGCCGACGGCTCGGTGCGCTTCGACTACCGCCCGGTGCACCTGAAAACCCTGACCAGCGACGTGGAAGCGATCCCGCCACGCGCGAGAACCTACTAGGACGACAACGAATGGTCCAGTTCGTATTGCCCGCGAATTCCCGTTACACGGACAGCCCGGGACGCCATTTCCCGGCGCCGCCGGAAGCGAAGCGCGTACGCCGGTTCGGCATCTACCGCTTCGATCCCGATTCCGGCCAGTCGCCCCGTGTCGATACCTACGATGTCGATCTGGATCGCTGTGGCCCGATGGTTCTCGATGCGCTGATCAAGATCAAGAATGAAGTCGACTCGACGCTGACATTCCGGCGCTCCTGCCGTGAAGGCATTTGCGGTTCCTGCGCGATGAATATCGACGGGCTCAACAAGCTCGCCTGCACCTGCGCGATTGAAACGACGGGCAAGGAGTCGCGGATATTTCCATTGCCGCACATGCCGGTCATCAAGGACCTGGTGCCGGATCTCACGCATTTCTATGAGCAGTACGCGTCGGTGCGGCCCTGGCTGCAGACCCGCGCGCCCGCGCCCCCCGGGCGCGAACGGACACAGTCGCCGGGCGACCAGGAACGGGTCGATCGCCCGTCGGCCTGTATCCTCTGCGCCTGCTGCTCGACCAGCTGCCCGAGCTATTGGTGGAACAGCGAGCGCTACCTCGGCCCGGCGGCATTGCTCGCCGCCTACCGCTGGATCGTCGATACGCGCGACGAGGCCCAGGGCGAGCGACTGGACCAGCTGGAGGACACGTTCCGCCTCTATCGATGCCACCAGATCATGAATTGCGTCGAAGCCTGCCCGAAGGACCTGAATCCGGCGCGCGCGATCACGGACATCAAGCGCAGGCTCGCCCGACGTGGCGGCTGAAACTGCGACGACGGACGCCGGACCGGGCCAGCTTCGCTGGCGTTGCCGCCGGGGCATGAAAGAACTCGACCTGCTGCTGGTCCGCTGGCTCGATACGGGCTGGCCCGCAGCCGATCGCGGCCAGCGGGCCGTGTTCCTGCGCCTGCTCGAGGAGCCGGATCCGCAGCTGGCCGACTGGCTGCTGCACGGGCGCCGACCCGACGATCCACCTCTGGCGATGCTGCTCGATGCCATCGTTTCCCGTCGAATGTGAGCCCCGGCCGCAACCGCGCCTTGCGGTGGCCGCCTTGCTGGTTCACCTCCTGGCAGCAGCCTGGCCCTGGGCCACTCGATGCCCGCTCTGGATCGCGGCTGCGCTGTCGCTGTTCGCGATCCTCGGCTTCGCCGCGACGCTCGCGCGCTTGCCGGGCCCGCATTGCCGCCTGCAGGCGGTCGCATTCCGGGGCGGCAGCTGGCGCGTACGGTTCGCAGGCGCGCCCTGCGATGAACCTGTCCGCGTCGGACCGGGCACGCGCGTCTATGCCGGCCTGATCGTGCTCGAACTGGTCGCGGGGCGTGAACGCCTGGGATGGCTGGTGACCGGCGCGGCCCTGGAATCCATGCAGTTCCGACGCCTGAAGGCCCGGCTGCGCCTGGCTTGCTAGAATCCATGGGCTGGATCACATAAGGAGGCGGCGGGTGCCGTCCTGCCCCGGCCCGGTCGAACTATTGGGGGGCCTGCCGGTCATAACCGGCGTGACGGGGGTGGGGCTAGCGCTGATCGTCGAGCCAATGCGGGCTGAAGCAGGCGACATTGCGCTTGTCCGTCGAGTGCAGAAAGGCGACAAGGCGGCCTTCGATGCACTCGTATTGAAGTATCAGCACAAGGTGCTGAAGCTGGTGCAGCGCTACGTGCGCAATCCGGCCGATGCCGAGGACATCGTGCAGGAAGCCTTCATCAAGGCGTATCGCGCGTTGCCGGCATTCCGTGGTGACAGCGCGTTTTACACTTGGCTCTACCGGATCGCAATCAACACGGCCAAGAACGCGCTGGTCGCAAACCGGCGCCGGCCGATTTCATACGACCTCGACCCGCAGGACGGATCGCAGGTCCAGGCGCACGCGAGGCTCGCGGATGCGGAGACGCCGGAGGCGCTCGCGCTGACCGAGGAGATCCGCCGGACGGTCAATGAAGCGATCGAGGCCCTGCCGGACGACCTGCGGCTTGCGATCGTGCTGCGGGAACTCGAGGGCCTGAGTTACGAGGACATTGCAAAGACGATGGATTGCCCAGTCGGAACCGTACGATCGAGAATTTTCCGGGCGCGCGAAGCAATCGATCGCAGCCTGCGCGAAGTGTTCGACGGCGGCCTGGGCCGGATCGGAGATTCCTGACCATGACTGAGCGGATCAAGGAACAACTGTCGGCATTTCTGGACGGTGAACTGCCGGAGACTGAATCGGCGCTGCTGGTGAAGCGGCTCGAGCGCGACGACGATCTGCGCGGCGCCCTGTCGCGTTATTCGCTGATTGGCGCGGTGTTGCGCAGCGACGGCGACGTGCCGGCCGCGCGTCAGGTGGCCGCGCGCGTCAGCGCGGCGATCGCACGCGAGCCGACGGGGCGCATGGTCGTTGCGCGCTTCCGGCCGTCGAATTTGGCACGGCCACTCGCCGGTCTTGCCGTGGCGGCCGGTGTCGCGGCTGTCGCGGTCCTGTTGATGCAGCGCTTCGATGCCGGGGAACCCGGGCAGCCGGAACCGATGCTGGCGCGGGTCGCCGATGCGCCGGTGGAGCCCGTTTCGGTCGCCGCAGATCCGGTGGATTCACCGTCGCGAGCCTACACAACGCCCGCCGCTGCCGATGGGCCGGGCAGCCTGCCGATGACCCAGTTCGCCAATTACCTGGTCGCGCACAGCAGCTATGCCTCGCCGCTTGTTCGGCGCAGTGTCGTGACCGGGCTGATCGTCGCCCCGCAGGAACTGGCCGGCGGCGGCGCGCCTCTGCCTGCGAACCCGCAGACCGGTCCGTGAACGCCCGGCCGGTACTGGCGTCGATCGTGATGCTCGTCGCGCTGCCCGCCGCGGCGGACGAAGGCCAGGAATGGCTCGATCGCATGGCGGGAGCGTTGGCCGGCACGAGTTACGCGGGCGAATTCGTCTGCGAATCAGCCGGACGCGCGGAGCGCCTGCGCATCGTGCACAGGGTCCGGGACGGGGCCGTCGCGGAACGCCTGGTTTCGCTCTCCGGAAACGGGCGCGAATTGATCCGCGACGGAGACGAGGTGGTCGTCTACCTGCCGGACCAGAAGCTCGCGATCATCGAACGGCGGCCGGTGGGCAGCGACCTGATGGGCGCACTGCCGCAGTTCGGCGGCGAATTCCGTCCCTGGTACGAAGTCAGCTACGTCGGGCACGAGACGGCTCTGCTCGGACCGGCGGCAGTCGTCGTGGTGCGGCCGCGCGACGGATACCGTTTCGGCTATCGGCTGTGGATAGACGAAGCGACCCACATGCCGGTGCGCAGCGAGTTGTCGGATGCCGCGAACCGGGTGATCGAGCGTGTCCGTTTCACGCGCCTGGAGTTCGACGACGCCATTGCGGACGCCGCGTTCGAGCCGGATCTCGACCGCTCGAAGCTGCGCTGGGTCCGCCAGGCGGCGCAGACGACGGGTATCGCGCCGGCATGGCGCGCGGCGCAGATGCCTCCGGGCTTCCGCCTGTCGGTCAGCGGCCTGCAGGCGATGGCCGGCGCCAGCGCGCCGGTCAGCCACCTGGTATTTTCCGACGGCCTCGCGTCGGTGTCGGTGTTCATCGAAACGCCGGCGCCGGGCGCGGTGCCGGTCACGGGTTCCGGACGTTCCGGCGTCGCCTCGGCATTCTCGACGGTCGTGCAGGGTCATCAGGTCACGGCAGTCGGCGAAGTGCCGCCGGATACGCTGAAGTACATCGCCACCGGCATCACGCCCGCGGCGCCCGCGCCGAAATCGGATCACTGATCAGGCGAGCCGCCGCATCGCCGATACCGCGGTTCGTGGTCTACAGCCGCGAAAATTGCCCGTTGTGCGACGAATTCATTGCCGATCTGGCGCGCCAGCTGGCGCCGTTCGCGCAGCCCATGGACGTGCGCGACGTGGACGCCGATCCGCTGACGAAGCGCCGCTATGGGCTGAAAATCCCGGTGCTCGCCGTGGACGGCAGGCCGGTCTGCAATGGCAGACTCGATGCCGCCGCGGTCGCGCGCCTGCTCGCGGGCTGAGCGGCCCTGCCGCCGCGCGCTGCTATAATGAAATGTTCCCCGGACCTCTGTCCGGTCACAGAGCGTCCGATCTCCCCTTGATGCAGCAGATCCGCAATTTCTCCATCATCGCGCACGTCGATCATGGCAAGTCCACCCTGGCCGACCGGCTGATCCAGGTATGCGGGGGCCTCGAGGCGCGCGAAATGCAGGATCAGGTGCTCGACTCGATGGACCTCGAGCGTGAGCGCGGCATCACGATCAAGGCGCAATCGGTCATGCTGCACTACCGGGCCGCCGACGGCGTCGAGTATCAGCTCAATTTCATCGATACGCCGGGTCACGTTGATTTCTCCTACGAGGTGTCGCGGTCGCTGGCCGCCTGCGAGGGTGCGCTGCTGGTCGTCGATGCGGCGCAGGGCGTCGAGGCCCAGAGCGTGGCCAACTGCTACACGGCGCTCGAGCAGGGCCTCGAGGTCGTCCCGGTCATCAACAAGATCGACCTGCCCTCGGCGGATCCGGAACGCGTGATCAAGGAGATCGAGGAGATCATCGGCATCGAGGCGAAGAGCGCGGTACGGGTCAGCGCCAAGACCGGCGAGAATGTCGGTTTGTTGCTCGAGGAACTGGTGCGCCGCATTCCGCCGCCGCGTGGCGACGCCAATGCACCCCTGCAGGCGTTGATCGTGGATTCCTGGTTCGACAATTACGTCGGCGTCGTCTCGCTCGTCCGCGTCGTCAATGGAGCGCTCAGGCGCAATGACCGGATCCGCATCATGTCCACGGGCCGCGGCTGGCAGGTCGATCAGGTCGGCCGGTTCACGCCCAAGCGGATCGAGACCGAGGTGCTCGAGACCGGCGAGGTCGGCTGGATGGTCGCGGGCATCAAGGAGATCCACGGAGCACCGGTCGGCGACACGATCACGCACGAATCGCGGCCCTGCGAAAAACCGCTGCCGGGATTCAAGACTGTGCAGCCGCGCGTCTTCGCCGGACTGTTTCCGGTGCAATCGGAACAGTACGAAGCATTTCGCGATGCGCTGCAGAAGCTCAAGCTCAATGATTCCTCGCTGCACTACGAGCCGGAGGTGTCCACGGCGCTCGGCTTCGGATTCCGCTGCGGCTTCCTGGGCCTGCTGCACATGGACATCGTGCAGGAGCGCCTGGAGCGCGAGTACGGCCTGGAGCTGGTCACCAGCGCGCCGACCGTGGTCTACGAAGTGGTCGAACCGGGCGGCAAGGTTTCGCTGATCGACAACCCTTCCAAGCTGCCGGCGTCGATCGAGGAGCTGCGTGAGCCGATCATCCTCGCGAACATCCTGGTGC
>JBATEA010000321.1:0-1550 GCA_049663745.1 Steroidobacteraceae bacterium
GGCCTCGCCGGCCGGCGAGTACTCGATGTCGGCTGTGGCGGTGGCCTGCTGGCGGAAGGCATGGCCCGGCGCGGCGCACGAGTGACGGGCATCGACCTCGCTCCGGGGGCCCTCCAGGTGGCGCGGCTGCATGCTCTCGAAAGCGGGGTTTCAGTCGATTACCGCCAGGTCGCGGTTGAGGACCTCGCTGCCACCGATCGCAGCACATTCGATCTCGTGACCTGTCTGGAGATGCTTGAGCACGTTCCCGATCCCGCCAGCGTGGTGCTGGGGCTGGCGCAACTGGTGCGCCCGGGCGGCGATGTCGTCTGTTCGACGATCAACCGCAATCCCAAGGCCTTTGCACTCGCCATCATTGCGGCCGAGTACCTCCTGCGGCTGCTGCCCGCCGGCACGCATCAGTACGCACGCCTGATCAAGCCTTCCGAGCTCGCACGCTGGGGCCGGGACGCAGGTCTTGCGGTTGCTGACCTAGCCGGCCTCGCCTACGACCCCCTGTCCCGGAAAGCCAGCATCAGTGCCGACACCTCGGTCAATTACCTCATCCACCTCAGGCGGCCCACGTCCGATAACGCCGCATGAGCCCGCGCAAGGGCCTTCGCGGTGTGCTGTTCGATCTCGACGGCACACTCGTGGACACCGCCCCGGACATGGCCGGTGCACTGAATCAGTTGCTCGTCGACGAAGGTATGGAAGCGCTGCCATTCGAGCGGATACGGCCGCATGTGTCCCACGGCGCGCTGCGCCTCGTGCGCCTTGCCTTCGGGGAACCGGACAAGGAACGCTTCGAGCAGCTGCGCTCGAGATTCCTTGATTTTTACCGTGCGGACATCGCGGTTCATACGCGCCTGTTCGGAGGATTCGAGGTCGTGCTGGACGCGCTCGAGGCAGCGGGAATGCGCTGGGGCATCGTGACCAACAAGCCGGGCTGGCTGACTGCACCGTTGCTGGAAGCGCTTGGCCTGGCAGCACGCTGCGGCTGCGTCGTCAGCGGCGATACCCTCGCGGAGCGCAAGCCGCACGCGATGCCGCTGCTCCATGCCGCAGCCCTGCTCGGCCTGGAAGCACGTGAATGCGTCTACCTGGGCGATGCGGAACGCGACGTGCAGGCAGCGCGCAACGCGGGCATGATCCCGCTGGTGGCGGGATTCGGTTACCTCGACGCGGGTGAGGACCCAAACGCCTGGCGGCCCGACGCGGTATTCGACCGACCGACCGATCTGCTGGAATGGCTGGGCCTCGGAACATGAAGCCATGGACCTGACGACTACATTGCTGATGTACGCAGGTCTCGCGATCGCCTTCGCCGCAGGCTGGTGGATCGGCCGGCGTCGCGCGGCAGGGCTCGAGACCGAGGTCGCTGTGCTGGGCGCACGGCTCCAGTCCGAGGATGCCCTCGAGGCCGAACGCACGGCCGCGCTCGAGCGCGCCATGGAGCAGCTCGACCGCCGCTTTGACGATCTGGCGGGCCGCCAACTGCGCGAGAACATCGAGAACTTCCTGCGCCTCGCGAAGGAAAATCTCGGCCAGCATCAGCAGCAGGCACAGAG
>JBATEA010000322.1:0-2154 GCA_049663745.1 Steroidobacteraceae bacterium
CGGGCGCCTGCGCCGGCCGATCGGCAGCTTGGTGAACGGCAGCCGGGCCGGGTCGGCGACATTGGGGCCCGGTGCTTCGACGACCAGCACCCGGCTCGCGATCGGGCCGAAATCGGCGCGGAAATGCACCGAACTCTTCAGCAGCAGGACGCGGGCCGCGGAGGGTTCCAGGCCCAGGTGCCGGAACATCGCCTGGTCGGCAGCCTGCTGCTTGCGGCTCGACATCAGGACCTCGACCGCGCCGACGGCGACGCGCGCCATCGGACCGAGTTCAAAGCGGCCGCCGCGGTAGAACGGCCCGGTACCGGTGAAGCGTCCGTCTCCGAGGCGCAGTACGCGCGCCTGCGCGACCAGCGGCGTCTCGCCGGGAAAAGCGCTGTTTCCGCCAATGGAAAGCTCGACTGTCGCGCCCTCGCCCGCCGCATGCGCGCGCTCTACGCTCGCCGGGTCGCAGAAAATACCCGCGGCTGTACCCGGCAGGTCCGCCGCGACCAGCGCCTTCAAGAGCGACGTCGTGTCTGCGTTGCCACCCGCGCCCGGATTATCCTGGGTATCGGTGAGCACCAGCGGCCCGCGTGTCGATGCAGTCATGGCGCGCGCAGCGGCAATCGCCTCGTCGATCGAGGCGAGTTCCAGCGCGAATTCCGCTTCGCGCGCGAGCACCTCACGATACAACTCGTCAGCGGCACCATCGAGCGCCGCGCCATTCCAGCCGTAACCGATCACGGTCGGCCCGCAGTTCTCGACATCTGCCAGCGGAAATCCCGGCGCAAGGCAAAGCGACAGGATGTCCCCTTTCTCCAGCTCCGCGGCCCGCGGCATCAGCGAGGACAACGGTTCGATCAACGTGCACTGCGAAGTCAGCGGCATCAGGAAGGGCAATGCGCGATGTGCCCGCGCCGATACAGGCCGGTCGATGATCCGGTGCACGATGGCCGCCGCGCGTGCACCGGTCTCCGCCATGTCCACGTGCGGGTAGCTGCGATAGCAGGGCAAGGCTTCGGCGGCCGCCACCATCGCCGGCGAGATATTGGCGTGGAGATCGAGGCTCGCGACGAGCGGCACGCCGGGACAGATGGCCGCACGCACGCGGCGCAGCAGTTCGCCATCCGCATCGTCGAGATGCTCCGCGACCATGGCACCGTGCAGGTCCAGGTAGACGGCGTCACAGCGACCGGCATCGGCGAGGCGCGTGAGCAGGAGCGCGCTGATGGTCTCGAAAGCTTCACGCGTGACGCGGCCGGCAGGCTGAGCCGCACACCACAGGAGTGGCGCGATCCGGTGCCCCAGCGAGCGCGCTTCGCTGACGAATCCCGCGGCGGGAAGGTTGATTCCCGCGATCGCATCCAGCATTTCGAGACCGCGCACCAGGCCGGGCCACGCATCCGGCTCGATGAATTGAGCGAGCCCGGCCTCGAGCGGCACGAACGTGTTGGTCTCGTGCTGGAAGCCGCCCACCGCAATGCGCGCCATGCGGTCTCCTGATTGGAATGGTGCCGGCGGAGGGAGTCGAACCCCCGACCTGAGGTTTACAAAACCACTGCTCTACCAGCTGAGCTACGCCGGCGTCCGGCGCTATTCTAGCCGGGCAGCGCCTTGCCCTGCGCCAGATCAGGCACCGGCCGGCTGTTGCCCGCCGCCGCGCCGCACGGATGGACTTCGAGCCTGAGAATGCGGCTGTCATCGCCATTCAGCAGCGCCGCATCCGGCAGCTTTGCCGGCGCTTCGACATCCACATCGATCCAGTAGACCGTCCCGCTGCGCGCGCGCTCCGCCATCAGCGGCTCGAAGCCCAGCGCCTTGACCTCGTCCATGCGTTGCAGCGCGCGCTGGCGCTCGGTGAAAAGACCGAGCGATATCGTGATCTGGCGGCCTTCATCCGGCATCGAGTAGGCGTCGCCGATACCGAATCGCCGCAGGCGCTCGATGATGCCTTCGGCAGATGCGCGATCCGGAATCCGCTCCAATGACACCCAAAAGCCCTTCCACACCACGCCCTCGCCGGCGCGTTGCCGCGGCTGAAGTCCATTGTCGCGCAGCAGCGTCGAGGCTCGCGCTGCGTCTGTCAGGTCGCTGAAGGGGCCCAGGCTCAAGCAATTAGCGGTGGGCGGAAGCGACGGCCGGGTCGCCGCCTCCGTCGCGGGCGCCTCACGC
>JBATEA010000323.1:0-1642 GCA_049663745.1 Steroidobacteraceae bacterium
CTCAGGAAGTCGCCCGCGCGCTCGACCGGCCGCTCTTCGAGTGGCACATCAAGTCCACCAGCAAGGCCCAGCAGGGCCTTTATGAATACGATGCGGTCTCGCGGCTCCGCGACTCGCAGCTCGGCGATGCCAAGGTGCAGGACATTGCCAACTACATCGTGCCGGGCATGCTGTGGCGAGCCTTCGAGAGCGACGGCCAGGCGGTGTTGCTGATCGACGAGATCGACAAGGCCGATATCGAGTTCCCGAACGACCTGCTGCGCGAACTCGATCGCATGGAGTTCTATGTCTACGAGACGCGCCAACTGGTGCAAGCCAGGCACCGCCCGATCGTGTTCATCACCAGCAACAACGAGAAAGAACTGCCGGACGCGTTCCTGCGGCGCTGCTTCTTCCACTACATCCGATTCCCGGACCGCGACACGATGGAAGCGATCGTCGGCGTCCACTATCCCGGCCTGAAGCGCGAACTGCTCGCCGAGGCGCTGAATGCGTTCTACCGGATCCGCGACGTGCCCGGCCTCAAGAAGAAGCCGTCAACGTCGGAACTCCTTGACTGGATCAAGCTGCTGCTGGCCGAGGAAATTCCGCCGGAGGCCCTGCGATCCGATGACCCGAAGGTCTCGATTCCCCCGCTCTACGGCGCGCTGCTGAAGAACGAGCAGGATGTGCACCTGTTCGAGCAGCTCGTATTCCTGAACAAGCGGGCCGGTCGCCCCGGCTGACGCAATCGGGCGGCCAATGCTGATCCGCTTCTTCCAGATGCTGCGCGCCGCCGGCGTGCCGGTGTCCATTACCGAATTCCTGGCGCTGCACGATGCGCTGCGGGCGCGGTTGATCGGCCCGTCGGTGGACGAGTTCTACCATCTCGCGCGCGCGGTGCTCGTCAAGGACGAGCGCCACTTCGACCGTTTCGACCAGGTGTTCGCCGCGCACTTCCGCGGCATCGAGATGGCGTTCGAGACCCTGATGGCCGACCTACCCGCCGACTGGCTGCGGAAGAATCTCGAACTGTCGCTGTCCGACGACGACAAGGCGCGCATCGCGGCGATGGGAGGCTGGGAGGCGCTGATGGAAACGCTGCGCCGCCGGCTCGCCGAGCAGCAGGGCCGTCACGAGGGCGGCAGCAAATGGATCGGCACCGGCGGCACCTCGCCGTTCGGCGCCCACGGCTACAACCCCGAGGGCGTACGCATCGGCCAGGAGGGATCGCGCAACCGCCGCGCGGTCAAGGTCTGGGACCGCCGCGAATTCGCGAACCTCGACGACTCCGTCGGGCTCGGCCGTCGCAACGTCAAGCTCGCGCTCAGGCGCCTGCGCCGCTTCGCGCGCCAGGGCGCGGCGGAACAGCTCGACCTCGACGGCACGATCGACTCGACTGCGCGCCGTGCGGGCCTGCTGGACATCCGCATGATTCCCGAACGGCACAATGCCGTGAAGGTGCTGCTGTTCCTCGACGTCGGCGGCTCGATGGACGATCACGTGCGCATCTGCGAGGAGCTCTTCTCCGCGGCGCGCAGCGAGTTCAAGCACCTCGAGTACTTCTACTTTCACAACTTCGTCTATGAATCGGTCTGGAAGCACAACCGGCGCCGCCACACGGAACGCACGCGCATCGCCGAGGTCATGCGCACCTACGGCC
>JBATEA010000324.1:0-7566 GCA_049663745.1 Steroidobacteraceae bacterium
ACTGCGGCAGGTAAACATAGCGCTTCAGCCAGGGGTAGGTGACCGCAAGGACCCCGCCGCCCGCGGCGTACAGGCGCGCGAGCGGGTCGAGTTGCATCGCGAGCCAGGCGGCAATCAGCCCCAGCACGATGAACAGAACCAGCGCTTCACCCGGCGCGACGCGGCCGGCCGCGAGCGGCCGGTCGCGCGTGCGCGCGACTGAAGGATCGAAATCCCGGTCTGCGTAATCGTTGATCACGCAGCCGGCGGAGCGCATCACGAAGATGCCCGCGAGAAACAGCATCAGAAGTCTCTGGTCCGGCAGGCCTTGGCCTGCGATCCACAGGGCCCACAGCGCGGGCCACATCAGGAGCCAGATGCCGATCGGCCGGTGCAGCCGGATCAGGAGCGCGTATTCGCGGAGCGTCTTGCCGATCGCGAACACGGCGTCGCGCAGATGGTGCGGCTTGAAGGTCGGCTTGTAGGCCGGATCGCGCCGTGGCTTGCGTGGCGGGGCCGGGCGCAGCTCGGCATTCATCGTAGCGACTCGGGCAGGAATACTTCCTGCACCAGCAGCCGGTTGCCGTCGATGGCGAACCAGGACCGGCGCGCCCACAGCTCGGCGGGCAGGTCGGCGCTCTGGCGCAAGGCGCGATGGAAAAGTGCGGCGCCCGGCGTCAGGCGCGCAAATTCCAGCGGCCCGCGCTTGATGCCCGGGACCGCGGCGAGCCGTTCACCGAGCGCGGCCTCGCCGAGCGTGGACAGCCAGCCATTGCGGGCGAGCGTCGCGAGCGGAATCAATGTCTGGGCGAAGACCCAGGGGCGGCCATCGCAGGTCAGCTCGATTTCGCGCACGAATGCGGCATTCCCGGGGGCCTGCAACAGTACCGATTCGGCCGTCGCGAGCGGCGCTTCGCGCTCGGAGACGACGGTCAGACCCTGCCTTCCGTCGCAACAGGCGCGCAGGCGCTCCGTCAGAAGACCCGGCTCGGCGAGCCAGGAGGCAGCCGCAGGCAGCGCGGGCGGGGTGAAGTCAGCGAGACTGGCGCTCCAGTGCAGCAGCTTCCGTTGGTCCTGGATTGCGGCCGATTGCACGAATCACACCTTTCCGTAACGTGTCGCGGCACCGATCCAGCGGCGCTTCAGTGCGGCAATGTTAGCCGCATGCGCGCGCTCCATCACGTCCGCGATGGCCTGGACCCGCGGCAGCAGGTCGGCATCGCGCATCAGGTCGGCGACCCTGAGCTGCATCAGGCCGGTCTGGCGCGTGCCCAAGAGCTCGCCGGGCCCACGCAGCTCGAGGTCGCGGCGCGCGACCTCGAAACCGTCATTGGTGTTGCGCAGCACCGCGAGACGTTCCTTGGCGTGCCCCGACAGCGGCGCGTGATACAGCAACAGGCAGCTGCTGGCCTGCGTCCCGCGCCCGACTCGGCCGCGCAACTGATGCAGCTGGGCAAGCCCCATGCGCTCGGCGTTCTCGATGACCATCAGGCTCGCATTCGGCACGTCCACCCCGACCTCGATGACCGTGGTTGCGACCAGCAGGCCGATGTCGCCCGCCTTGAAGCGCGCCATCGCCTTTTCCTTCGCAGTAGCCGGCATGCGGCCGTGTACGAGGCCGACCGCGATTTCCGGCAGCGCCTTCGCGAGCGCGGCCGCCGTGTCCTCCGCGGCCTGGGCTTCCAGCAGTTCCGATTCCTCGATCAGCGGGCAGACCCAGTAGGCCTGGCGACCCTGCAGGCACGCGGCGCGGATGCGCGCGACGATCTCGTCGCGGCGCGAGTCTGGCATCACGACGGTCTGCACGGGCGTGCGGCCCGGCGGCAGCTCGTCGATGACCGAGACGTCGAGATCGGCGTAGGCCGTCATCGCGAGCGTTCGAGGGATCGGCGTCGCCGTCATGATCAGCTGGTGCGGATAGCGGCCCGACGCCCCCTTGTCGCGGAGCGCGAGGCGCTGGTGCACGCCGAAGCGATGCTGCTCGTCCACGATGACGAGCGCGAGCCGCGCGAAGCTGACGCCCTCCTGGAAAAGTGCGTGAGTGCCGATCACGAGCGGGCGCTCACCGCTTGCCGCTGCTGAAATCGCGGCCTGCCTTGCCTTTGCGCCCAGGCGTCCGGTCAGCAGCAGGGGCTCGATGGAAAGCGGCGCGAGCCAGCGCGTGAAGTTCTGCGCATGCTGCTCGGCGAGCAGCTCGGTCGGCGCCATCAGGGCCGCCTGGCAGCCTGCCTCGATCGCGGTCAAGGCGGCGAGCGCCGCGACGATGGTCTTGCCGGAGCCGACATCGCCCTGCACGAGGCGCAGCATCGGACTCGTTGCCGCGAGGTCGGCCTTGATCTCGGCGGCGACACGAACCTGCGCGTTGGTCAGCGGAAAACCGATGGTGTCGAGCAGCCTGGCCGCCAGCTTGCCAGGGACGGTGAGAGGCCAGCCAGGATCGCGGCGGATTTCGTTCCGCAGCGCGCGCAGGCTCAACTGGTGCGCGAGCAGTTCCTCGAAAGCGAGGCGGCGCTGCGCAGGATGGCGGCCGGCCTCGAGCAATTCCAGGCGCGCCGCCGGCGGAGGCCGGTGCAGGAACTGCAACGCTTCGCGCAGGCCCGGCAATTTCAGTTCGCGCTGCACTTCGGGCGGCAGCAGGTCCGGCAATTCGCCGTCGGCGAGGGCGGCGAGCGCCTGCGCGGTCAGGTTGCGCAAGCGCCCCTGCTGGATACCTTCGGTCGCCGGATAGACCGGCGTCAGCGCGTCGTCGACCGCCTGTTTGTCGGGTGCATCGGCGAGCCGGTACTCGGGGTGCACGATTTCGAGTCCCACCGGGCCACGGCGGACCTCGCCGAAGCAGCGCAGGCGCGTGCCGCGCGCCAGTTGCTGTTGCTGTGCGCCGGTGAAATAGAAGAACCGCAGCGTCAGGAAGCCCGTGCCGTCGGATAGCCGCACCAGCAGCGTGCGGCGCCGGCGAAAGACCACCTCGGCAAGCTCGATCTCGCCCTCGACTGCGACCCGCGCCTCCGGCCGCAGGGAGCCGATCGGCACGATATGCGTGCGGTCCTCGTATCGGTTGGGCAGCAGGAACAGCAGGTCGGCGACGGTTTCGATGCCAAGCTTCGCCAGGCGCCCGGCGAGTGCCGGGCCGACGCCGCGCAACGAGGTAACCGGCCTGGTCTCGGGCGTCACGGCACCAGGATACAGTCGACCTCGATGGCCGCGCCGCGCGGCAGCGCGGCGACGCCGATCGTGACCCGCGCGGGATATGGCTCGCTGAAGTACTCGGCCATCACCTGGTTGGCAACCGGAAATTCCGCGAGGTCGGTCAGGTAGATCGTCACGCGCACTGCGGCGGCGAGGCTCGACCCCGCCGCCTCTGCCACGGCCTTCAGGTTCTCGAACGCGCGGCGCGCCTGGGCTTCGAGGCCGCCGCTGACCAGCTGGCCGGTCGCGGGATCGAGCGCGACCTGGCCCGAGAGGTACACGGCGCCGCCGGCGCCGACCGCCTGCGAGTACGGACCGATCGCTTTCGGCGCGCGGTCGCTGTGGTAGATGCTGCGTTTCACGCGAGGCTCCGTTCGACCTTGACGACGTCCGTCATGCCGCGGATCGCCCGGATCAGGCGCGCGAGATGCGCGCGATCGCGGACCTGGACCTCGAACTGGATCGTGGACATCTCGCCCTGCGAGGAATCGACATTGACGTGGACGATGTTGCTCTGTTCGCCGGCAATCCGGGTCGCGACCTGCGCGAGGATGCCCATGCGGTTGGTGACTTCGATGATGAGCCCCGCATTGAACAGCCGGTTCTGTTCCTTGTGCCAGACTGCGGGGATCCACTTGTCGGGCTGCTTGCCGAAGGCGGCGACATTCGAGCAGTTCTCGCGGTGGATCACGACGCCGCGGCCGCTCGACAGGTACGCGACGATGGCGTCGAACGGGATCGGGAAGCAGCAGCGCGCATAGCTGACGACCAGTCCTTCGGTGCCGGCGATCGCGAGCGGCGGCGCCGGGCCGCTTTCCGGCCGGTCATCGTCGCCGGGCAGCAAGCGCCGCGCGATCAGCCGCGCGAGCCGCTCGCCGAGCCCGATCTTCTCGAGCAGATCCCTGCCGTCCTTCAGCGACAGCGATTGCGCGACCTCGTCGAGGCGGCCCTCGGGCAATGTCTTCAGCGTCAGCTTGAACTCCTCCAGCGCCTGGTTGAGCATCCGGCCGCCGAGCTCCGTGGCTTCGCCGCGCTTGAGGCTGCGCAGGTACTGGCGGATCGCGGAACGCGCCTTGGCGGTCGTGACGAAGCTCGCCCAGGCTGGATTCGGCTGCGCGCCCTTTGCGGTGATGATCTCGACCGTCTGGCCATTGCGCAAAACGGTGCGCAGCGGCACGAGCCGCCGGTCCACCTTCGCCGCGACGCAACGCTGGCCGACGCCGGTGTGCACGGCGTAGGCAAAGTCCACGCAGGTCGCGCCGCGCGGCAGTCGCATGATGTCGCCCTTGGGCGTGAATACGTAGACCTTGTCGGGAAACAGGTCGACCTTGACGCTCTCCAGCAACTCCTCGGCCGAGCCGTCGTGCAGCTGCATGACGCCCTGCAGCCATTCGCGCGCGCGCACCTGCTGGGACTCGCCGTCCTGCTCGCCGGTCTTGTACTGCCAGTGCGCGGCGATGCCGGACTCCGCCATGCGGTGCATGTCCTCGGTCCGGATCTGGATCTCGATCGGCATGCTGTTCGGGCCGAACAGCGTCGTGTGCAGCGACTGGTACCCGTTGACGCGCGGGATCGCGATGTAATCCTTGAATCGGCCCGGCATCGGCCGGTACAGGCCGTGCACCAGCCCGAGCACGCGGTAGCAGTCGTCCACGCTGCCGACGATGATGCGCACGCCGAACATGTCGATGACCTGCGTGAGCGGCAGCCGCTTGCGGCGCATCTTCATGTAGACGCTGAACAGGTGCTTTTCGCGCGCCTCGACGCGGCCCGTCACGTTGCCGGCGACGAGCGCCTGGCGCAGCGCCTTGACGATCTTCGGCAGGAATTCGCGCTGGTTGCCGCGCGCGCGCTTCAGCTCGCGCTCGATGACGCGGTAGCGCTGCGGATACAGCGTCCAGAAGCCGAGATCCTCGAGTTCGAGCTTGATGGAGTGGATGCCGAGCCGATTGGCGATCGGCGCGTAGATATCGAGCGTCTCGCGCGCGACGCTCCTGCGCTTTTCGGGCGGCATCGCGGACAGCGTCCGCATGTTGTGCGTACGGTCCGCGAGCTTGACCATGATCACGCGGATGTCGCGGACCATCGCCAGGATCATCTTGCGGAAGCTCTCGGCCTGCGCTTCCTTGCGGCTCTTGAACTGGACCTGGTCGAGCTTCGTGACGCCGTCGACGAGCTCGGCGACCTCTTTTCCGAAGCGCTGCTCGACTTCGGCCGCGGAGGAGGGCGTGTCCTCGACGACGTCGTGCAGGATCGCTGCCGTCAGCGTCGCGCCGTCCATGTGCAGGTCGGCCAGGATGTCGGCGACCGCGATCGGGTGGGTGATGTAGGCCTCGCCGGAATGGCGCTTCTGGCCCTTGTGCGCGGTCTCGGCGTATTCATAGGCCTCGCGCACCCGCTCGACCTGGTCGGGCGGAAGGTAGGCCTCGATCTTGGATACGAGCTGGGTGATTCCCGGAGCGCGTCTTCCGCCAGGCAGCAGCCCGAGGATGGAAGACGCGTAGCTCATCGCCGCGCGCGCCTTGCGGTCAGTCTCCCAGGCCGAGCTGCGGTGCGCGGAAATCGACGCCGAGATCCAGCGGGTTCTCCGGGATCAGCTCCGGCTCCGGCTCGGGATCGGGTTCGGAGAGCAGGTCCATCGTGACCTTGCCGTCCGCGATCTCGCGCAGCGCCACCACCGTGGGCTTGTCGTTCTCCCACTCGACGCGCGCGTCTGCGCCGTTGGCGAGCTGACGGGCGCGCTTGGCGGACAGCAGGACGAGGTCGAACAGGTTGTCGATGCTGTGCAGGCAGTCTTCAACGGTGATGCGGGCCATGGGAAAAGACCGATATTTCAGGCAACTGGACCCGAAATCATACCGGATCCAGGGCCGTCCCGGCCAACTATTCGTCGGGCTCGCTGCGCCGGTCCCGGCGGCTGCGGCGCTCGACCACCGGACGGGTCTGCGCGCGGAAAACGTCCGTTTCCTCGGCGCGGCGACCGCCGGCACGGCGGTCGTCGTGATGCTGGTAGGTGCAACGGCAGGTATCGGGCCGGGTGCAGCCCGGCAACGGCAGTTGAGGAGCCTCGCGGGACAGCCAGCGCCGTTGCCGGTTCGAGGCCGCGGCTACGCAGGCGCCCGGGCATGGCTTCACCGAAACGGCATGCCAGCGCTTGCTGGCAGCGGGGGACTGGCTGACTCCACCGGCCTTTGTGGCCATGCGAAATGCTCCTGCCTGTGACGCACCCATGCTAGCCGACTGAAAGCAGCCGATAAGGCCCTAAGTGTCGCCAATGTGAAACAGTTCAGACTGTCAGACCGGTGATTTCAGGAGCTGGTTCACAAGCTCGGCCAGGCCGGGGCGGTCCTGGCGGCTCGCTTCACCGCGGCCGTCGAATATCGCCTCCAGTTCCGCGAGCGCCTGGTCGAAGTCCCGGTTGACGATGACGAAGTCGAATTCCCGCCAGTGCGACATCTCGCTGACCGACTCGGCGAGCCGGCGCGCGATGACCTCCGGGCTGTCGGTCGCGCGCTTGCGAAGCCTCGCCTCGAGTTCGGCCCGCGACGGCGGCAGAACGAAAATCTGGATTGCCTCGGGCAGGCGCTTGCGCACCTGCCGCGCACCCTGCCAGTCGATTTCGAGGATCAGGTCGCGTCCTTCCGCAAGCGCCGCATCGACGGTAGACCTGCGCGTGCCGTAGAGATTGCCGAACACGTCGGCATGTTCGATGAATTCATCGGCCCTGATCAGGCGCTCGAATTGCGCGCGATCGATGAAATGGTAGTCGCGCCCATCCTGCTCGTGCGGGCGCGGCGCACGAGTCGTGCAGGACACGGAGAACGACACGGCCGGTCTGCGTTCCAGCAGCGCGCGCATGAGGCTCGTCTTGCCGGCGCCGGACGGCGCCGCGATGACATACAGGTGACCACGGCCCGCCAAGAAGCGATCTCCCGGGATGCTGCGCCGCGCAATGCAAGCGCCGAGCGGCGATTGTATGCGTTCAGGCGGGGATTGCGCCGATGAAGCCCGCAGCGGCGATAGAACCCGCCGCGAGCAGGGAGCCGATGACGATGGCGGCGGCGACATCGCTCGGGTAGTGCAGGCCGAGCACGATACGCGACAGCGCGACCAGTACCGAGAACGGCACCAGGATCCACGCGAATGCCGGATACCAGGCGCAGGTAATCGCCGTGAAAGCGACGGCGTGAAGCGTGTGTCCCGACGGGAAACTGAACTGATCGAGCGGCGGAACGCGGGCGATGATGCCCAGTTGGCTGGTATAGGGCCGTGGACGCCGTGTCCAGCGCTTCAGCAGGCGGTAAATCGCGAGCGAAACGAGTCCTGTCGCCGCCAGCTGAACGCTGATGACGGCGCCGCGCCAGCCATCGGTAAGCGGTAGTACCAGCATCAACCCATACC
>JBATEA010000325.1:0-2861 GCA_049663745.1 Steroidobacteraceae bacterium
CCTTGGGACAGCCGGTGATCGTGCCGCCGGGAAACAATGCGCGGATCACCGCGCCCGGGGTCACGTCCTCGCGCAGGCGGCCACAGACATTCGAGACGATGTGATGCACGTGGGCGTAGCTCTCGACCGCCATGAACTCGTCCACCCGCACGCTACCCGGCTCGCAGAGCCGGCCGAGGTCGTTGCGCTCGAGATCGATCAGCATCACGTGTTCCGCCCGCTCCTTTGCACTCGCGGTCAGTGCGGCAATCGACGCCGAGTCGCCTGCGGCAAGCCGGGGGCGGGTGCCCGCGATGGGCCGGGTATCGATGCGCCGGCCAGACACACGCACCAGGCGTTCGGGCGAACTCGACAGGATCGCGACATCATCGATCTGCGCGATGCCGGAGAAGGCGCCGGGGTTGGCGGCGCGCAGGCGCGCATACAGGCTTGCCGGGGTCGTGCCGGCGGACAGGTTCGCGCGCCAACTGCGGGCTAGATTGGCCTGGTAAACGTCCCCGGCCGCGATATGAGCGAGCGCAGCGCGGCAGGCTTCCAGGTAGCGTTCCGGATCGTCTTCTGATACGGCGGCCACTGGTCCGAAGGAGGTCTGGCCCCCGGACTGCCCGACGTCCCTGAAGTCCGACCACAGACGCTCGGCGATACCGCCGGTGGCCGGTTCTGCCAGCACCACGGTCTCGCCCGCCAGGTGGTCGTGCAGCAATGCCGCGCGCATGCGCCAGGCGAGCGCGACCACCGGCAAGGGCGACTCAGGCAGCCGCAGTGAGGGTTCGACCTCGGCGGCCAGCTCGTAGCCCAGGTACAGGAACCAGCCCCCCGCGAAGGGCCAGGGCGCGGGCGGCGCCGCGTTCCTCTCGCGTTGCCACCAGGTATCCAGGCGATCACAGAAGCGATCACCCGCGCCTTCCCCCTGCAGCCGCTGACCGCGATCGAGCAACAGGCGGTCCCCGGGCCCTGCCAGCAGAATCGTGAAGCGACCGAGTGGCAGGCCGACGGCCGAGCTGTCCAGCAGCACCGGATAGCGGTCGGGGAACCGCTCGTGCAGCGCCAGCATCCGCCCGACCGGATCGCCCTCCACCGGCTTCAGCGCAGCGCGCGAAAAACCAGCGTGCCGTTGGTTCCGCCGAAACCGAAGGAATTGCTGACGATCGTGTCGATCTTCATGCGCCGCGCGGTGTTCGGCACGTAATCGAGATCACAGCCTTCACCCGGATTATCGAGGTTGATGGTCGGCGGAGCGGCCTGGTCGCGGATCGCCAGGATACTGAAGATGGCCTCGACGACGCCGGCGGCGCCCAGCAGGTGGCCGGTCATGGACTTGGTCGAGCTCACGGCGAGCTTCGAGGCGTGCGCGCCAAAGGCGTCCTTGATTGCCGTCGTCTCCGCAATGTCGCCCAGGATCGTCGAAGTTGCATGCGCGTTGATGTACTGGACCTCATCCGCATTGATACGGGCGTCGCGCAGCGAATTCACCATCGACAGCCTGGCGCCGGCGCCGTCCTCCGGCGGTGCCGTGATGTGGTACGCGTCCCCGCTCATGCCGAAGCCGATGAGTTCCGCGTGAATCGGCGCATTGCGCGCCTTTGCGTGCTCGTATTCCTCGAGCACGACGGCCCCGGCGCCATCTCCCATGACAAAGCCGTCGCGATCGCGGTCCCAGGGCCGGCTGGCGCGCTCGGGATCCTCGTTACGCGTGGAAACCGCGCGTGCCTGGCAGAAGCCGCCGACGGCGGTTGGCGTCTGCGCCATTTCGGCCCCGCCGGCGACGATCACGTCGGCATCGCCGTACTGGATCGTGCGATAGCCGATCCCGATGCTGTGCGTCGAGGTCGTGCAGGCGGTGACCAGCGCGAGGTTGGGACCCGTAATCCCGTACATGATGGACAGGTGACCGGAGATCATGTTGACGATGCTCGAGGGGATGTAGAACGGCGAAATCTTCTTCGGCGTCCGGGTCTCGAGATAGCGGGAGTGGTTTTCCTCGATCGTGGAGAGGCCACCGATGCCCGCGCCGAAGACGAGGCCGATCCGCGCGCGATTGGCATCGGTGACCACGAGTCCCGAGTCGCCGACCGCCTGAACGCCGGCCGCGACACCGTATTGCATGAAGAGGTCCATGCGCCGCGCCTCCTTGGCGGGCATGAACTTCGACGCGTCGAAGCCGGGGACGCTACCGGCAAAAGTCACCGGAAACCCGGTCGTATCGAAGCGCGTAATCGGCCCGATCCCGCTTTTGCCGGCGAGGCAGGCGGACCAGCTGTCAGCGACGGAAATACCGAGCGGCGACACCATGCCGAGCCCGGTGACGACCACGCGACGCTTGCTCAAGCGATTTCCTCTGCCTGCCAGGGCTGGCGTGACGCAACGCGCCCCGGCCAGGGGGCCGGGGCGCGCACAGGCATGGCCTTATGACTTGGACTGGTGCTGGACGATGTAATCGATCGCCTGCTGCACCGTGGTGATCTTCTCGGCATCCTCGTCCGGTATTTCGGTCTCAAACTCTTCCTCGAGCGCCATCACGAGCTCGACCGTGTCCAGGGAATCGGCACCCAGATCGTCGACGAAAGACGCGTCATTCGTGACTTCTTCGTCCTTCACCCCGAGCTGCTCGGCGACGATCTTCTTCACCCGTTCTTCGACTGTGCTCATCGGTTTCTTTTCCCTTGCCTTGTGATGCCCATGGCGGCGCGCGGGCCGGCCGGGGGTCGCCATTCTATGCCACGGACCCCCCACTGGCTACCAGAGACGTTTCTTGTGCACTGTTTCTGAAAGCCTTTTCGGCGCACGTAAGCGCCCGAAATCGTTCAGGACATGTACATCCCGCCATTGACGTGGAGGGTCTCCCCGGTAATCCAGGCCGC
>JBATEA010000326.1:0-1536 GCA_049663745.1 Steroidobacteraceae bacterium
CTGGAAGTCCGGGTCGATCTGAAAGTATTCATCGCCAATATTGCGTCCGCCGATCAAGGCCACCGCATTGTCGACCACCAGCAGTTTATTGTGCATCCGGTAGTCGAGTCGCCCGGCGTTGAACATGAATTCGATGGTTTTGAGCGCCTTGACGTGCCCGCGATAGGCAAAGGGATTGAATATGCGGATCTCGACCGATCGGTGCGCTGCGAGCGCCGCGATCTGCTCGTCGCCGCTGACCGTATCGCCATCGTCGATCAGCACGCGTACTCGTACACCGCGGTCAGCAGCACGCAGTGCGGCATCCGTCAGCAGTCGACCCGTATCATCTCCGCGAAAAATGTAATATTGAAGGTCCAGCGTTCGCTCGGCGGCATTGATCATTTCCATCCTGGTCAGAAACCCGTCTGCGCCGACAGCGATCATGCGAAATCCGGAATTGCCGCCATTCTCGCGGGCCGCTGTTTCAAATTGCTGGCCGAGTTTCGTCTCGTCCGGATTGACGAGAGCCGTTGTCACGACTTTGGGATAATCGGAGCCGGGGGGCAGCGATGCGCAACCGCAGATCGCGGCGCCCATCAGCAAGACCGCAAGTCGGAATTTCAGCGGATACGGGCTGGTGATCACTCGAGTTCGCTCGCCGGTCGATGAGGGTGAACTGACGCGTGGAGGCGTCCCTGCGATAATGTGCCCGTCATTCGGGGCAGCATCTGTCTGCTACCGAACACAGCGGCTCGCGGTTGGATTGTGCAACGCGCCGCCTGGCCGTTTGCGCGACGCAGTCAACGGGGGAATGTTTGGCATTGGCCACTAGTCAAACGCCGCTCTGGTCGTCACGCTTCGCCTTCTACCTGAGTGCGGTCGGTGCCGCGGTCGGCCTGGGCAGCATCTGGCGATTTCCCTATCTGGTCGGCAGCAGCGGCGGCAGCGCATTCATATTCGTGTTCGTGGTCGCTTGCCTGCTGATAGCGATACCGCTGCTCGCTGCCGAGTACGCGATCGGGCGCCATTCGCGGCGCAGCCCCCCGCAGGCCGCGGGTGTCGTTGCCGTGGCGTCGGGGCTCTCCACACGCTGGAACATCATCGGCGTGCTGGGGACACTCGCGGTATTCATGATCATGTCGTTCTACATGGTCATCGCCGGCTGGGTACTCGCCTACACATGGAAAGTCGGCGCCGGTGCGCTCGCGGGGCTCGATCGTCCGGAGGTCGCCTCGCTGTGGCGGGAATTCCTGGCGCGGCCGTGGGAGGTCGGCGCCTGGCACCTGGCATTCGTCGCGCTGGTAGCTTTCATCTCCGCGCGCGGCCTGGGGCGCGGCATTGAGGCCGCCAACAAGATTCGCGCGCCGGCATTGTTGACGCTGCTGCTGATCCTCGTCGGGTATGCGCTCGCGACCGGTGACGTCGCGCACGGGCTCGCCTTCGCCTTCACGCCGAATTTCGGCGCGATCACGCCGCCGATCGTGCTCGCGGCGATCGGGCAGGCATTCTTCGCCACCGGCGTCGGCACCGCGATGATGCTGGCCTATGGCGCCT
>JBATEA010000327.1:0-1617 GCA_049663745.1 Steroidobacteraceae bacterium
GGTAAACGGCGAAGCTGCCGAGCCAGTGACCGCCCTCGTAGTGCTCACCAGTCACGGCAGGCAATGCGCTGGCCGCGTGCAGGTCGGCGGCCATTGCCAGTGATGCGCGACGCGCATCGGCCGCTGACAATCCCGAAGCGATCCCCAGCAGCATCCAGGCGCGGCTGAGATTCAGCCCGTCGATGTGCGCGAGCTTCGGATCGGAACGATCCGTGACCACGCCCGGCTCCAGCCAGTCACCACGCCCATTGCGCGGGATCTGCGGCAGGAATTTCCTGAGCCAGCGGGAAAATTCCGCCGGCGGCAGCACGCGACGCATCAGGTCAGCCTCCGCAAGACACGGCGACAGGAAATCCTCGCCCGAGGGTTCATAACGCAGCGGGCAATCCCTGTCGGTGCCGTAATATGCGCGGCTTCGCTCATCGATCAACGACGTCATCGCCGCGTCTCCGGCCGTGAGCGACCAGTCACGGATCAGTCCGAATGCAAAGGCGGTCTGCGAATGTTCGCCGATCCGGATCGGGTAGCGGAGCTTCGGGAGCCAGACCCGGATCCGGTCCGCCGCCTCGACTTCGAGCGGATGAAGCAGTCCCGCCCAGCGCTGGGCAACGGGATCGGGCCAGCTCCTCAATTCAGCAACCAGCTGCAATAGCCAGGCCAGGCCATACGGCCGTTCGAACGAGGCGCGCCCCGGGCCGCGCAGATAGGCGACTTCGGCCGCAATTCTCGGCTCGGTAAAGCTCGCGTCGAGTGCGGCGCGCGCAGACTTGGCGAATTCCGAAGCTGGATGCATCCGCGCGAGCCTTGCCAGCAGCCAATGGCCATGCACGGCCGAGTGCCAGTCGAAGCAACCGAAAAACACCGGCGTCAGTTCCCTGGGCGGCTGCACATCGGCGTCGCTTGCGAGCACGTGCCCGATCTTGTTCGGATACTCGAGATGCACGCAGGCCAATGCCAGTGCAGCAAATCTTGCCGCTGCGGCTTCGCTCAGCGGCGCCGCGCTCTGCGCACCGGCATTGCTCCAGGCAGCGATCGCGGACAGGGCAAGCAGGATCCTGATGGCTGGCATTCTCGTCACTCTAGCGCAGCTGGCCTGCTAGGATCGAGCCGTGGCAAGGCGAAAGGCCGCACGCGCGTTGAGATCGTTGGAACGGATTGCACGCCGTTACGGCCCGGGGCCGGCCGAGCGCAAGCTGGCACTGCTCGCGGTTCTCGCAGACACCAGGCTCGATACCGCCGGCCAATTGCGGAAACTGCACGAGCTGACGTGCTTCCTCGACGCCTACCCGGACAACCGCCAGGTGCGCAGCCACGCGCGCCGCCTGTTGCGGGGGTTTGCCAGGCGGCCGGACCTGCGGCGCCAACGGAATGCATTGGCCGGCAGCGGCATCGCCGGCACGGACATTCCCTTTCGCTTTTTCTGGCCAACGGCGCAGTGGATTGCCCGGCACTGGCCCGGCGCCCTGGTGCTGGACCGTGATGACAAGGAAGCGATCCGTGAAATCCTCGCGGCGCTACCGCCGTTGCTCGATCCGGCCCAGTCCGAATGGCTGATCGCGCAGCACGCCAAGGACCTTGCGGCTGTTGACCGCCTCGTGCCGCACGGGATGACTGATG
>JBATEA010000328.1:0-3102 GCA_049663745.1 Steroidobacteraceae bacterium
TGATCGACCGGGGACTGGCGCGGTTGGAACTGGCAGTCGCGTACCGCCTCCCATTCATGGCGCGGATGAGAAGATTGCTCGGCCGATTTACGTTGGTCCTTTATCTCGGCGCAATCTTCACGATAACCGTCATCATCGGCGCCGGTCTGCTGGCCTTGCTGCGCGGCGCCGGCCTGGACGGCTGGCGCCTCGCGTTCCTTGGAATCCTTTCACTGCTGGGTGCAAGCCAGTTGGCGTCGTCGCTGACGAACTGGCTTGCGACCTTGCTGGCCGCACCGCAACTCCTGCCGCGCATGGATTTCTCGCAGGGACTTCCGCCCGAGTTGCACACCCTGGTCGTGATTCCGACACTGCTCAGCAGTCCGCAGAATATCGAGGAGCTGCTCGACGCCCTCGAGGTCCGATTCCTGGGAAACCAGGACCGGCACCTTAAATTCGGCTTGTTGAGCGATTTCTGCGATGCGAAGGCCGAAATACTTGACGACGATGAGCCGTTGTTGCGACAGGCGCGCGACGGAATCGAGAAGTTGAACGAAAAGTATTTCGGTTCAGGGAACGCGGGATTCTTCCTGTTCCACCGCCCGCGCCGCTGGAACCGGTCGGAACGAATCTGGATGGGCTATGAACGCAAGCGGGGGAAACTCGCGGACCTGAACTTGCTGCTACGCGGCGCCGGACGGGATCGCTTTTCTGCGCTCGTCGGCGACGTCGCGGCTTTGTCGAATGTCAGGTATGTGATCACGCTGGATACCGACACGCAGCTGCCACGTGACTCGGCGCGGCAACTCGTCGCCGTGATGGCGCACCCGCTCAACCGCCCACGCTTCGATGAACGCCGGAAGCGCGTCTGCGGCGGTTACGGAATTCTCCAGCCACGCATGGCCACCGGTCTTCCGGGCGCAAATCGTTCGCGCTTTGCGCAATTGTATGGCAGCGAAGCCGGCATCGATCCATATACGCGTTCCGTCTCCGACGTCTACCAGGACCTGTTCGGTGAAGGCTCATTCATCGGCAAGGGCATTTACGACGTGGACGCTTTCGAGCGCGCACTCAAGGACCGCTTTCCTGAGAACAGGATTCTCAGCCACGATCTTCTCGAAGGCTGTTACGCACGTTCAGGATTGCTGAGCGACGTGCTGCTCTACGAGGACTACCCCTCCCGCTACGAAGTGGAAGGCAGCCGGCATGAACGCTGGATACGCGGTGATTGGCAGATTGCGCGCTGGCTGCTTCCCCGCGTCCAGGGTCCTGACCGTCGAAGCCAGCCGAACCCCCTGTCTTCGTTGTCGCGCTGGAAAATCTTTGACAACCTGCGTCGCAGCCTCGTGTCCACCACGCTGGTGCTCCTCCTGCTCGTCGGATGGTGCGTCGCGCCGCGCGCATGGTCATGGACCCTGGCGGTGGTCGGCCTGGTCCTCGTTCCGCCATTCCTGGTTGCCGTCGTAGAGTCGTTCCGCAAGCCGAAAGAGTTGAGCCTGGGACGGCATCTGGCCAGTGTGCTGCGCACGACGGGGCGAAATTTTGCCCAGGCTGGATTCGGGATCGCCTGCCTGCCGTACGAAGCAGTCATCAGCCTCGGAGCCGTCCTGCGCACCGCCTGGCGCAAGCTGATCACGCGGCGGCGGCTGCTGGAATGGAGTCCCTACGAAGCGCAGGACCAGCGCGGCACAACCAGCGTCTTCGCGTCATACGGCTCAATGTGGTCCGCACCCTTCCTCGCCGGTTTCGCGGTGATCGCGCTTGCGCTATCGAGGCCGGATGCACTGACTGCAGCCGTACCGGTCCTGGGCCTGTGGCTTGCGGCTCCCGGCCTGGCCTGGTGGCTCAGCCGGCCCCTGGAGCGTCGCGAGGCAAAACTGACGCTGGACCAGGGCGTCTTCCTGCGCAGGATTGCGCGCAAGACCTGGGCGTTCTTCGAACGCTTCGTCGGCGCCGCAGATCATTGGCTGCCCCCTGACAACTTCCAGGAGGATCCCGGCCCCGTCATCGCGCATCGGACTTCGCCGACCAACATTGGCTTGACGCTGCTCGCGAATCTGTCCGCCTGTGACTTCGGATTCATAACGGCCGGATCATTCATCGAGCGCACCGCGGCAACGTTTGGCACGATGGCTCAACTTCCGAGACACCACGGCCACTTTTACAACTGGTACGACACGCAGACCCTGCAACCCCTGCCGCCCCGCTACATCTCGTCAGTGGACAGCGGCAATCTCGCCGGCCACCTGCTGACCCTGCGCTCCGGCCTCATTGCACTGCCAGATCAGGAAATCGTCGGAATTCGCCTGTTCGACGGGCTTTCCGACACGCTCGCCATCCTCACCGACATCGCGACCGAAAAAGACCAGGTAACGATCAGCCGGTTGCAGGCGCAGCTGAAAGCCGCCCGCGACCTGCGACCGGCAACGCTACCGGCGGCGATGCATTGCCTGGAAGCGCTGGCAGACTGCGTTGCCACCATCAGCGCCGGCGCCGAGACCGTGCCTGATGGCGAGGCGCTGGACTGGGCGCGTGCGCTCGCGCGTCAATGCCGAGATGCACTGGACGAGCTGAGATTTCTCGCACCATGGCTTTCGTTGCCAGTCACTCCGGGCGGCCTGGACGGGCTCGCGGACTTTCACGGCATTCCGACGCTGCGCGATCTGGCCGCGCGCACCAGCCATTGGTTGCCGGTCATCGATGCAACGCTCCAGGCGGCTTTGACGTCCGAGGATCAGGACAGGCTGACCGAACTTCGGGGGCTGATCGCAACGGCAGGCGATCGTGCGGTGGAACGAATTGCAGCCTGCGAAAGAATGGCGCTGGAAGCGACCGGTTTCGCCGAGATGGATTACGAGTTCCTGTATGACAGGCCGCGTCACTTGCTGGCAGTCGGCTACAACGTTGACGAATTCCGGCGCGACAACAGTTTCTACGATCTGCTGGCATCGGAAGCGAGACTTGGCAGCTTTGTCGCGGTCGCCCAGGGGCAACTGCCGCAGGAATGCTGGTTTGCTCTGGGCCGGATGCTGACCACCACCGAAGGCGAGCCGGTCCTCGTCTCGTGGAGCGGCTCGATGTTTGAATACCTGATGCCGCTCCTCATCATGCCGACCTATGAAG
>JBATEA010000329.1:0-3422 GCA_049663745.1 Steroidobacteraceae bacterium
CGTGGCGAACGCGCCGCGCGCCAACTCGAACGCCAGCTCGAGTTCCGCGCCGATCAACTGCCAGGACAGCGCCGCCGGGCGGAGGACCAGCGCGCGGCGCCCGCTTGCGGCGACGGCAGCGAGGCGCTGTGGCAACGGGGCAAGCGGATCAAGCGCAGCCTGCTCGCGGACCGCGGCCTCGCCCACGGGCTGCATGCTGCCTTCACCGCACAGCGGGCCGCTCGGATGGATGTCGCCCTCACGGCAGCGGCGGCTCAATTCTTCATCCGGGTCCGGGACCCGGAAGACCGACGCGCTGCCGGCGAGATTCGCGAGTTCGCCGGGCAAGAGCCGGTTCCAGCTGCCGTCGGCGACGCGCCGCCCCAGCACCGCGTTGAATGCCAGCGCGCGGGCGGCAGACAAGAGAAAGCCCCGCGTCGCGCGATCGCGCGGCAGGTCGCCGGACTCGAGCCAATCGCCCACCCGCCGCAGGTTCCCGCCATCGCGCCCGAATCGCTGCCGGCCGAAGTAGTTGGGTGTCCCAACCGCGGCGATCGCCTGCAGCCGCGCAGTCACTGCCGCGGGGTCGCCCTTGAGCTCGCGCACCTTCAGCGTGAAGCGGTTGGCAGCGAGCGCGCCACGTCGCAGCTTTCGCGAATGCAGATGTGCCGCAAGCACCCGGAATCCATCACCCTCGAGCCCCGCGGCTGACGGCCCGAAATGACGAGCAGGCATCGAGAACCACTGCCGCGCGACCGCCCGGCGGTCCTTGAGTCCGGCGAAGCCGATGTCGCCCGTCGGCAGTCCCGCGAGCCGCGCGAGGCATTTCGCGACGTACAGTGTGTTCGCGTCACGCTTTTCGACCAGCAGCAGGTAGTGGCCGGTGCCGCCATCCGGCTCGAAACCGAGCCGCTCCTCGACGAGGAAGTCCCCCGGATCGCTGCGGATCAGGCCGGTCGCCGGCGGGCCGCCGTGCGCAAAAGGCGGTTCGAGTGCAAGCGCAAGCCAGCTCTGAAGGCGGACATCGTCAGGCACTATCGCCTTCCAGCAGCAGCACCACCGCATGGGCTGCGATGCCTTCTGCGCGCCCCAGCGCGCCGAGGCCCTCTGCGGTCGTCGCCTTGACGTTTACACGCCCGCGTTCGAGCGCGAGATCCGCCGCAATGTTGGCGCACATCGCGTCCCTGTGGCCGGCGATGCGTGGCGCCTCGGCGACCAGGGTAACGTCGCAGTTCGCGATTTCGAAGCCGCGCGATTCGATGAGCTTGCCGACCTCGCGCAACAGCGCGCGGCTGTCGGCGCCCGCCCAGCGCAGGTCGCTGTCCGGAAAATGCTGGCCGATGTCGCCGGCGCCTGCCGCCCCGAGCAGCGCATCCATCAGCGCGTGCAGCACCACGTCCCCGTCCGAGTGCGCGACCAGACCATGGTGATGTGCGATGCGCACGCCGCCCAGCATGACGTGATCACCGGGTCCGAAGCGATGCAGGTCATGTCCACTGCCGATTCTCACGACTTCTCCTTCAGATCAGGCGCAGGGCCGCGCTTGCGAGCGCGAGATCCGCGGGCCTCGTGACCTTGATATTGAGCGGCGAACCCTCGACGAGCTTCGGGCGTAGCCCCAGCCGTTCGATGGCGGCCGCCTCGTCGGTCGGTTCGATCCCTTCTTCCAGGGCCCTGGACAGGGCCCGCAGCAACAGGCCGTGCCGGAACATCTGCGGCGTCTGCGCGCGCCACAGGCCATCGCGCGGCACGCTGCGTGAGCTTCGCCCTTCGCCATCGGCGAGCTTGACGGTCTCTGCGACCGGCAATGCCAGCAGTCCGCCGACATCGTCGCGCCGGCAGGCCGCGGTGAGCGCCGCCAGGTCGCCGGCCGGCAGGCAGGGCCGCGCGGCGTCATGCACCAGCACCCAATCCTCGGGCATGGCGCCCGTCAGTGCCACCAATCCGTTCAATACGGATCGGGCGCGCGTGGCGCCACCGGTCGCCGTCTGGACACGCCGCCGGACCCGGGCCGGCAGTCTCGACCAGCGCCGATCGCCCGCGGCGACCACGACGATGCCGCCGGCCATTGCCGGGCCGCGCAACATGGCCCGCAGCGCATGCTCGAGAAGGCTTCGTCCCGCAATACGCAGGTAGGGTTTGGGCACGGAGCCGCCGAATCGCGCCGAGGCGCCGGCGGCGGGTATCACGAACCAGCTGCGTTCGGACACCGGAGCTTCAGGGTATTGCGGAAGCCTGGATCGTGCTCGGCTCGGCCTCACGGTCATCGGGGGCGCGCTGCGGCGTATCCACGACCTGATAGAAAGTCTCGGTCACCGTGATCATGCCAAGGTCATGGCGCGCCCGCTCCTCGAGCGCCGTCAGTCCCTTCTTGAGATCGGCCACTTCCGCCCTGAGCTGCGCATTGCGCTCGACGAGCAGCGCATTGTCCGCGCGTTGGGACTCCACCGCTGCCGACAGGTGCCAGACCTCGCGCATGCCCTCGTCGGACACCCACAGCCGGTACTGCAGCAGCGCCAGCACCGCGACCAGTCCACCCAGCAGCATCTTCATGGGTTCAAAAGACTAGCACGGATCATGACGGCTTGACGGGAAAGGCTTCGCGTCCCGCGTAGCGCGCGCGCGCGCCGAGTTGCTCCTCGATGCGCAGCAACTGGTTGTATTTCGCGACGCGATCGGAGCGCGACAGCGATCCGGTCTTGATCTGGGTTGCGGTCGAGCCGACCGCGATATCGGCGATGGTCGTGTCCTCCGTTTCGCCCGAGCGATGCGACACGATCGCCTTGTAGCCGGCGCGGTCCGCCATGTCGATCGCCGCCAGCGTCTCGGTCAGCGTGCCGATCTGGTTCGGCTTGATCAGGATCGCGTTCGCGACTTCCTCCGCGATGCCGCGCGACAGGATCTCCGTGTTGGTCACGAACAAGTCATCACCGATCAGCTGGATCCTGCTGCCGAGCCGCCGGGTCAGCCCGCTCCAGCCCTCCCACTCGCTCTCGGCCATCCCGTCCTCGATCGAAACGATCGGATACCGCGTGGTCAGCGAGGCCAGGTAATCGGTGAACTGGGCGGCCGTGAAACGCCGGCCCTCGGATTGCAGCTGGTAGACGCCATCCCGGTGCAATTCGTTGCTGGCGACGTCGAGGCCCAGCCACACGTCCTGCCCGGCACGGTAGCCCGCCGCCTCGATTGCCTCCAGGATCAGCGCAAGCGCCGCCTCGTTCGACGACAGGCTCGGCGCAAAGCCGCCCTCGTCGCCCACCGACGTCGACAGGCCGCGCTCGTGCAGCAACTGGCGCAGGCGCTGGAAAATTTCCGCACCGCAGCGCAATGCGGCGGAAAAGGTTGCGAGGCCGGCAGGCACGATCATGAATTCCTGGATGTCCAGGCTGTTGTCCGCATGCACGCCGCCATTGATGATGTTCATCATCGGCACCGGCATGACC
>JBATEA010000330.1:0-15112 GCA_049663745.1 Steroidobacteraceae bacterium
CGGGCGATGCCTTTGCACATTCGGTCCACCGGATAATTGGCTGTGGCGGTTGTCATTTGGACATCGACCCTGGCGCGCATCCCGCCGCAACGCGCGACATCGAGAGCCTGCGCCAGTATTCGATCGAGCGTGCCGAGGCCTGCCACCTGTGCCACGCGGATGCGTTCGAGCAGTACCAGGCGAGTCACCACGCCGCCCGCATGCGCGAAGGTCACCCGGTCGCCCCGATTTGCATGGATTGTCATGGCTCTCACTCGGTCAGTCCCAGGACTGCATACGAAACCTGCGTCGGTTGCCACTCGGCCGCGCTCGGTATCCACGGCAAGTGGCTGCCCAACGCGCCGCTTCACCAGGAAGTGGTGTCGTGTGCCGCCTGTCATGCCCCGGCGGCGCCGCGGATGATCGACCTCCGGCTATACGACGGCGCAGCGAAGACGTGGGTCACGGAGAAGGAAGGCTCACCGAAGTTCGAGCAAATGGCGCGCGCCGCTGACGCGGATGGCAATGGTCTGGATGCCACCGAATTGCGAAACCTCCTTACGGAAATCAATCGGGGCGCGGCGACACCGATGACTTTGCGCGGTCGAGTCGAGCTGCGTACCGCTGTCGAGGCGCATCGGCTGGCCGACAAGACTCAGGCGATCAGAGCCTGCGATAACTGCCACCGCTACGGCTCCGAACCGTTCCAGAATGTCACGGTTTCCGTCACCGGACCCGACGGCAGGCCGGTGCGCTATGCCGCGCAGAAGGAAGTCCTCAGTTCTGCGCTTGCCGTGCAATCGTTACCCGAGTTTTACGCCATCGGCGGCACGCGGAGCCGCGTCCTGGACGCTCTATTCGCCCTCGCCCTGCTCGGTGGTGTCGGTGTGCCGATCGGGCACATGGCCGTGAAATGGTTGTTCAGGAGATATCGTGCGGGCCGCGTCCGGTCCAAGGGCGGGAATGATGCCAGTTAACGAGAATGGCGCTTTGCGGCGGATATACGTCCACCCGCTTCCGGTCAGGATCTGGCACTGGATCAACGCCCTCGGATTCGTGGCGCTGATCGTGACCGGCATCCAGATTCGCTATATGGATCTCGTCGGGCTGATGTCCTTCAGGAATGCAGTGCACCTGCACAATTGGATCGGCCTTGTCCTCGTCGCCAACTTCTTCGTCTGGCTGTTCTTCTATCTATTTTCCGACAAGATCAGGGTCTATCACCCGGAACTGAGCCCGATGAAGCATTTTCGCGGCAGCATGCGCCAGCTCCAGTACTACGGTTACGGGATATTCAGGGGAGACCCCAATCCGCACCATGTGAGCGCATACCACAAGTTCAATCCTCTGCAGAGCATGATGTACCAGATCATCATGATGCTGCTGGTTCCGCTCCAGTTCTTCACCGGACTGCTGTTGTGGAACCTCAAATATTTCGGCAAAGCGGTGGAGTTTTTCGGCGGGGTTCGGGTCGTGGATACCGCGCACGTGCTGTGCTTCATATTTTTCGTCGGATTCATCCTCGTTCACCCGTACCTGGCAAGTCTCGGGCACACTCCTTCGGCACACTTCAAGGCAATGGTCACCGGATACGAGGAAGTCGACAAGGAACCCGGGTAGTCGATCAAGCGGTCGGGGGTTCGTCGGGATCCGATTCCGTTCCCTTGATCCGGACGTTGTGCTTCTTCATCAGCGCCTGGAAATTGGCGCGCTGCATGCCGGTGTCCTCGGCGCTCCGGGTCACGTTCCAGGAATTTCTCCTGAGCGCCTGCAGGATGAAGCGCTTCTCAATGCTTTCAACGGACTTCTCCCGTGCCACTTTCTTTGTCCGCTTGAGTTCATCGCCGGTCCTCGGCACGTCGAGGTCGAGCTGCGACGAGGCGTCCGTGATACTCCCCAGGTGAGCCTGGCGGACGACCTTGTCGGTGGCGAGAATCACCGCGCGCTGGATCGTGTTCTCGAGTTCCCGGACATTTCCGGGCCAGTCATGATTCACGATGGCGCTCATCGCGCCCTCGGAAAATTCCGTGACCTGCTTGCCCAGTTCCCCGCTGAAGACCTTCAGGAAATGGAAAGCGAGAGCGGGAATGTCATCCCGGCGCTCCTTCAGGGGCGGAATATGGATCGGAAACACGTTGACACGATAAAAGAGATCCTCACGGAACGCGGCTGCAGCCACCATCGCCGACAGGTCCCTGTTGGTGGCGCAAATCAGCCGGAAATTGGCGCTCTGGGTCCTGGTATCTCCCACTGCCTTGAACTCCCGTTCCTGGATGACCCGGAGGAGCTTGGCCTGGGTGGCGAGAGAAATGTTCCCGATTTCATCCAGGAAAAGGGTTCCATTGTCCGCAATCTCGAACATTCCCTTCTTGCTGGCCACCGCGCCGGTGAATGAACCCTTGACGTGCCCGAACATCTCGCTTTCCAGGAGATTTTCACTCAACGAGCTGCAGTCGACCGGAACGAAAGGCTTGTCCTTCCGCAAACTGTTGTAGTGGATAGCGCGGGCAATCAATTCCTTGCCGGTGCCGCTCTCCCCGGTCAGCAGTACCGTGCTGTTGGTTGGCGCGCACTTTGCGACCAGGCGGTAGACGCTCTGCATCCGCGGACTGGACCCGATGATATTCTCGAATCGATACTTGGAGCTGACCTCGCTTTTCAGGTCGAGGTTCTCCCGCAGAAGTTGCCGCCGCTCCAGCGCCCGTTGCACGACGAGCTTGAGTTCGTCCGGATCGAAAGGCTTGGGCAGGTAGTCGAAGGCTCCGAGCTTCATTGCCCGGACCGCAGTATCGATCTGGGAAAGGCCGGTGATCATGATGACGTCCATGTCGGGATGCGACTCCTTCACCCGCTGCAGCACTTCCAGGCCATCGATTTCCGGCATCATGATGTCCAGCACCAGGACGTCGAAGTGATTGTCTTCGATCTTCTTCAGGGCCTCCCGGCCGTCGTGGGCGGACTCCAAGTCGTAGCCACTATCGCCAAGAATGCGAAGGCAACTTCTGATGACGATTTCCTCGTCGTCGACCACCAGTATCCTGGCGCTCATCGATCGCTCCCGCTGCTCCCCGTTTGCACGGGAGATGGATCCACGGGGAGATAGACATGGAACGTGGACCCTTCTCCAACCGTGCTTTCCACCCTGATTGCCCCACCATGGGCGCTGACGATACCGTGGCTGACTGATAGCCCGAGTCCCGTTCCCTTGCCCAGCTCCTTCGAGGTGAAGAAAGGGTCGAATATCCGCTGGAGGTTCTGCTGCGGAATTCCGCACCCGGTATCGATGATGGACAGCTCAACCACGGGCACGGCCTTTGCACCGGGCTCCGGGCTCATTGCCTCCGGAACGCGCCGGGTCCTGATCGTGATGCTGCCTTTTTCCTCTATGGCGTGCTGCGCATTGACCAGCATGTTCATGATGACCTGCTTTATTTGATCCGCGTCCGCCCAGACCTGCGGCAGGTCGCGGTCGAGATCCAGCGTGATCTCGATGTCGCGCAGATGCGCCGGCCGTTCGATGATGCGCGTGGTATCTTCAGCGATCTGGTTGAGGTCGCAGAATTTCTTCTCCGGAGTCTTCTCGCGGGCGAAATCGAGCAGCCTCCTGATGATGACGGCGCATCTCTTGGTCTCCCGGATGACGAGATCCAGGTCTTCCGCCTCGGGGCTTCCTTCCGGCATCTTTTCCCGGAGCAGGTGTGAGAAGGTGAGGATGCCGGTCAATGGATTGTTCAACTCATGAGCGATTCCGGCGGCCAGCAGCCCGACAGAGGCGAGTTTTTCTCCCCGCGCGGCCTCGGCCTCGGCGACGCGAAGTTCCCGGGTCCTGCTCTCCACTTTTTCCTCCAGCGTGCGGCCCCATTCCCGCAGTTCCTGCCGTGAATTCCTGAGCGCCGCAGTCATCGCATTGAAAGAGGTCGCGAGCTCGCCGAACTCGTCCTCGCTTCGCACGGGGATCGGCTGTTCCAGGTTGCCGGAGGAAAGCCGCTTGGCCCCGGTTTCCAGGTCGCGCAAGGGCACGTAGATGAGGCGCCTGACGAAGAAATTGATGGAGAGCAAGGCGATGACGACGAATCCGAGCGAAAGAACCGAAATGATGATGACATTCTGCCGCATGCTCCGGTCGATCTCGTCGAGCGAGTAGACGATATCCAGGACGCCGAGCACCGACTGGTCCTTGGTGTGTTGGTGACATGCCGCGGTCTGGCACGACGGCTCGTTGCGGATGACTTCCATGCTCCCGAGCATTCGCTTCCCGTCCGATGTCGAGAAGATCCGCGCCTTCTCGCTGCCGGGAATCTGTTCCAGCGGTTTCGTGGTCTGGTGGCAGCGGACGCAGCCCTCGGTTTTCTGGTCCACCTTCAGCCCGATTTCGGACGCATAGGTGGAGTCGATGATCTGCCCTTCCTTGCTGAATATCCTGATCCTGTTGATGCTCTTGTTGCTCCCCACGTCCTGGATGATCCGGTGCACGTAATAAGGCTGGTTCTGGAGCATGGCGAAGCGGGTGCTTCTGGTGATCATCTCCGAGAGCTGGGTGACGCGACTGGTCGCTTCGCGCAGGAGTTGATCCCGCTGGTGCCGGACGACGAGCAAGGTAAACATCAGGAGCGCAAGCGTCAGTGCGAGCGCCAGATAAAGACCGACTTTGAGCTGGAGGGTTTTCGGCCTCACGGCCCTACCTATCTTCCTTCAGATTTCAGATCGCTCGAGAATCCGCCTGCAATCTACCGCCTTTGCGGCGCCTCCGAATTGATCTACCTCAAGAGGGTCGCAATGGCCCTCCGGGCAAGATCATGAAGTTACGAGGAATTCCAAGATTCAGACCTCGTCGAGCAGGAGCTGCTCGCGGAACTCGCCGCGCATGCAGTGATTCGAGCTCATCGCGGAACCGTAGCCGCCGACGTTCAGGATCGCGAGCAGGTCGCCCTCCGCGAGCGCCGCCAATTCCACGTCCTCGGCCAGGAGATCAATCGCCTCGTTGATGTTGCCCGCGATGGTCACTCGCTCCAATCCGGCGCCCGCGGTCCGGATGAGCAGCGCGGGGATGATCGGCGCCTGGTAGTAAGCGGCGTGATTCGCGATATTGAGGCCCGCGTCCACGCCGACGAAGCACGTGCCGCCTTTTTTCTCCACCGTGTTGACACGCACGAGCAGCACGCCCGCATCCTTCACCAGGTAGTCGCCGGGCTCCACCTGGACGCGCAGGCCGCGGCGCGCGAGGTGACGCGCGACGATCGCGGCCCAGCGCCCGAGGTCGACCGGGACATCGGCCTCGACGAGCCTCAGGCCCAGGCCGCCGCCGATGTTCACGGTGCGGATCTCTGGATGGGCGTCGAGCAGGACGCCGACCCGTTCCAGCACCGGGTTGAGCACCTCGACCGCGTCGCCGATGTAGCCGCTGCCGACGTGGAAATGCAGCGTTTCGACACGCAGCCCGGTGCTGCGCGCCAAATCAAGCGCTTCCTCGAAACGATCGCGATAAACGCCGAACTTGGTCGGCTTTGCGCCGGCGTAGCGCATCCTGTCGTTGTAACCGGCGCCGAGCTCCGGATTCACGCGGATGCCGATGCGCCTACCCGGGCAGCGCTTCCCGAGGCGCCGGATCGTGGAGAGCGAGTCGCAATTGACGTGCACGCCGGGGTGGCTTTGCAGGCAGTCGAGGTCGGTCTCCGACACGGACGTGCCCGTGTAGGAAATCTCTGCCTCCCCGAAACCCATTTCAAGCGCATGTCGGAGCTCGCCCGGCGAGCAGGCATCGATCCCGCACTGCCCGAGCGACTTCAGGTAACGGACGAGCGGCGCGTAGCGGTTCGCCTTGACGGCGTAGAACGCATCGTGCAGGACGCCCTCGGACGAGAGCGCCGTGCGCAGCCGCAGCAGGTTGTCCCGCACGCGCGCCGCGTGATAGACGAATGTCGGCGTGCCGACCTCCGCGACGAAGGACGCCAGCTCGCGTCCGCCGAGATGCAGGCGGCCTGAGCGGTAGCAGAGGTCCTCACGTTCCCACCACAGTTTGTCGTTCGCCATTCCGGTCCTGTCTTTCGCGTTGATCCCGCCGCACCGAGCCCAGGATGCTAGGTATACGATGGTCGCGCCGCAAGGGCGGTTCAGGTGACAGTATGCCGGTTCGGTGCCACCATTCAGGCATGCGACCCGGACATGCAACTGCGGCGAACGCGTGTCTTCGCGCGATGATCCTGCTTTGGACTGCGCTGACTGCTGCGCAGGCGGCCGCTGCCGAGCCGCCGCTGCCGTTGGCCGGCAGTGCCACGTTTGCCGACGGGCGCGCGCCCATCGAAGCCCTTTACAGGACCTATCTGCAACTGGTCGCGATCGGCTGGAAGCTCGAGATTGTCGCGGAATCGCAGCCAGCCGGCACCGACCATGCGCTGCCGATCATTGCGCTGTGCTCGCCGCAGCGCGGTCCCGCCGTTTGGATCATGGCCGGGATCCACGGCGAGGAGCCGGCCGGACCGAATGCGATCGCGGCGGCCATCGGCGACATCGCAAAGCTGGGCGAGAAACGGCCCGTCATCCTGATGCCGCTGCTCAATCCGCAGGGCTACGCGCGCAATTGGCGCTACCTCAATGTCGCGACTTACACGAAGGAAATCGAGGGGCAAAGCGTCGGCGACTCGTCGCACCTGTTGCCGGATGCGGAAAAGCCCGGCGCGGCCCGCGCGGTTGCCCCTTCCAGCGCGGAGGCTGACGCCATCACGCGCTTTGTCCTGACGCGAAGTGCCGACTACCCGCCGCTCTACAGCCTCGATCATCACGAGGACAACCTGATCGACGAAGGCTATGTCTATTCGCAGGGGACCAAGGGCGCCGCCGATCCGCTCGCCATCGAGGCGGTTGGCGTGCTCCGGGCAAGCGGAGTCCCGATCAAGATGGGCGGCAGGACGCGATTCGATGAAGAGATTTCGGGCGGCATCATCGGTCCCGTCGTCGACAGCTCGATCGACGAATTGATGAGCAGCGACGAAATCGTCAGCGAAGGCCGGCTGCGGCCGGGCCCCGCGGCAGGCACGGTGCTGGTATTCGAGACACCGGCGGCCGCATTGCCACTCGAGAAGCGGATCGCGGCGCACCTGGCATTGATCCGGCGCCTGACAACTCTGCTCGCGACGGCCAACGAATGACTGACTCGCCGTCGATGCGGCCCCTGCTGGCGCCGAAGTCCCTGTTCGAAGAGGCGATCGGGCTCATCAGTTCCGGTGCCACCGCGGCGGCGGAAGCGCGTTGCCGTGCGGCGCTGGAGCGTTACCCGCGCGACGTCAACATGATGGCGCTGCTGGGTGCGCTGCTGGTCAAGCTGGATCGCCCCGCAGAAGCTGAATCGGCCCTGTTACAGGTGATCGCCGAGGCGCCGACCTTTGCGAAACCCTACGAGGATCTCGGCCACCTGCTCGTCAGGCAGAATCGCGCGCAGGAAGCTCTGCCCCACCTGGAACGCGCGACTCATCTCGACCCGAAGCTCGAGAACGCCTGGTTCTCGCTCGGCAAGGCGCTCACGTTGCTCGGCCGCGGCGCCGAGGCGGACCGGGCATTCGAGCAATGCTTCGCGCTGTCCCCTGAGCGCCGCCTGTTGGCACTGGCCGCGGAACACCAGAAGGAAGGCCGCCTCGACGAGGCGGAGCACCTCTACCATCGGATCCTTCGCCACAATCCGCGCAACGTCGATGCGCTGCGACTGCTGGCGCTGATCGCCCTGAAGGCGGGGCGCGACGGCGAGGCGGAGAGCCTCCTCGAAAAGGCAATCTCCCTGGCGCCGGATTTCCTGCTGGCTATCCTCGATCTCGGCCGCCTGCGCAAGGAGCAAGATCGCTATGGCGAGGCTCTGGAATGCTTCGACAAGGCCATCGCGCTCGATCCCACCAGTCCGCAGGCGTATTACCTGCGTGGCGCGACGCTGGCTCCCGCCTCATTTACGCAGCAGGCGATCGAGGCATACGAAACCTGCCTGAAGCTTCGGCCAACGCACATTGGCGCGCTGATCGGCCGCGGCCATGTCCTGAAGGCCGTCGGGCGCTACCACGAGGCCGTGGCTTCCTACAAATCATGCATCCGGCAATTACCCGAATTCGGCGAGACCTACTGGAGTCTTGCAAATCTCAAGACCTATCGGTTTGACGACGCCGCGGTCGCCGAGATGGAGCGCCGGGTCGGCGGCGCGGGACTGACCGTGCAGTCTGAAGTGAATTTCCTGTTCGCACTCGGCAAGGCATACGAAGATCGCGGTGACTTCGATCGAGCCTGGGGCTACTACAGCTCGGGCAACACGAAGCAGCGAGCCGAGGTCGCCTACGATCCGGTGCACACCGAGACGATGAATGATCGTTTGGTCCAGGTGTTCTCCGCCGATTTCCTGAGATCCCGGCTTGGCGTCGGACTTGCGGACCCGGCGCCGATCTTCATCGTTGGCCTGCCGCGTTCGGGCTCGACGCTGCTCGAACAGGTACTCGCGAGCCACAGCCAGGTCGAGGGCACCAGCGAGCTGCCTTATCTCGGCAGGGTTGCCGTCTGGCTGAACCGCAACCGGGTCGACGGCGTCAACTACCCGGAGGCCGTGCGCGAACTGCAGCCGGCAAATTTTCAGCCGCTGGCGCGCGATTACCTGGCCTTTGCTCAAATGCATCGCCGCTTGGGTGCGGCTCGCTTCATCGACAAGAACCCGAACAACTTCCCCAACATCGGTTTCCTGTCACTGATATTGCCGCATGCGAAGGTCATCGACGCGCGGCGTCATCCGCTCGATGCCTGCCTCAGCTGCTATCGCCAGCTGTTCGCCAAGGGCCAGGCATTCACCTACGACCTGACCGAGATCGGTGAGTACTACCTGCAGTACCAGCGGATGATGGACCACTGGCACGAAGTGCTGCCGGGCCAGGTGCTGACCGTGCAATACGAGGAAGTCGTCGCCGACTTCGAGTCACAGGTGAGGCGCCTGCTCGAATTCTGCGGACTCCCCTGGGAAGAAGCCTGCCTGCGGTTCTACGAAAGTGACAGACCGGTGCGCACGCCGAGCTCCGAGCAGGTGCGCCAGCCGATCTACGACCGATCGGTCGGTCACTGGCGGCACTTTGCCCATCACCTCGATGAACTGATCACGGTGATCGCGCCCATCCGCGACCGATATCGCCGCTACGAACCGGCGGATCCGGTCTGATTTGCCGCCGCGCGCGCGGCAAGATCTGCCTTCACGTCCGCGGTGACGTAGTCGAATATGAAATTGATGCGGTCCGCATCGCCCTTGTTCATGACGCTGTGGATTTTCTGGTTGTTGATCTCATAGGCCTGGCCGACTTCCAGCTGGAACGGCCGGCCGTCGATCATGAACCGGACCCGCGGGTTCGTGACGATCGGCACGTGGATGCGATGGCCGGCGCCGAATGAAGGATGCGAGTCGCGGTGCGGCAGGATCCTGCCGCCAGCGAGCAGCCTGGCTGCCATGGCGCGGATGATCGTGCCGCCAGGCGGGTACCAGTTGCGAATGATCTCGTGCATGACCGGCACAGCGACGTCGGCGAGCCGGTCCCAGCCCGGCTGCTTGCTGACTTCGATCGCGGGCCAGTCCGAGACTTCCGCAAACAGCAGCACGATCGAGCGCGTCTGCTCATGGACCTCGTAGTCCTTCTGCCGCTGCACATTCTCGTTCCAGGCTGCCTCGTCCTGGGCCAGGATCGCCGCGGCCAGCGGCTCCACATCCACTTTCCCGAAATTGCGGATCGGCACACCGATGTCCATGCCACAGAGCCTATAGGCAGCTAGCGGTCGGCCGCAACATTCCAGCCGAAAGGCCAGACTTCCAGGCCGTGAATGGCGTTCCGGACGTCGTGCGTCAATGTCGCCATCCGCGCCTTCGCGCCGGGCGCCAGGCCATGCAGCGTGATCGTCGACGGCGAGGAGCCCGCGGCAATTGTCTCCTCGTCGACCACGCAAAGGCCGCGCGCAAAGGCCTGGCGCGCGAGCCGCGTGTCGTCCGGATCGACATGCGTGAGGTCCCCGGCCGCGAAGCGCGGCACGCGGAATACGCGCTCCGCATCGCGGGTGACGAATCGTACGACATCCGCCTCGGAGTCGTTGAACAGCACGCCGTCGCGAAATGGACGCGCGTTGTGAACACCGACCGGAAGGCTGACCCAGCGGCGCAGTTCGCGGCCGTTGAACAGCAGCAGTCCGGCCGTCCTGAGACCGCTGATGTGCATTCCACCCGGCGCGCAGTGAACGTTGTTCAGGTGCAGCAGGTTCGAAGTCTCGGGTCCTCCGAATTCCGGATCGAATGGCTGTCCGGTGTAACTATCGCCGTGGGCCGTGACCTTCAGCCCCCAGGAAAACTCCTTCCGGTCCAGGTCGAATCCCAGGATCGAATCGAAGCCGGTGGATGTCAGGAACAGCGTGCGTTCGTGCCGGCAGATCTCGTGGCAGTGCTTCAGGTACCGGTTGCGCCAGGAACCGAGCAGCCTGAAATCCGGGGAATAGGCGAAGAGCTCGTCGCTGGCGGCGATGTAGACGGTTTCACCGTCGAATGCGACGCCGCGCAGGCCGCGGTCCCAGCCACGGCCCTGCCAGTCGATATCCATCGCGTTCCAGTCGAGTACCTGGGCCGAGCGATCATGGCCGAAATCCACGAGGTAAACGCCGCCGTGGCTTTCCCCCTGGCGGCTGCCACGGACGACCGAGCTTGCGACGAGGATCGTCAGGACGCGATCAGAAATCGTATCGGAACTGCACGCCGACGGTTCGCGGCCGATTGATCGACAGCCGCTGCTTGGCCCAGCGGTTGCTGAAGAACAGCTCGGCCCGTTCGTCCCAGACATTGTCGACGAAGATCGACCCGCTCCAGTTGTCGCCTTCCAGCCCGATTCGCAGGTCACCGGTCTGATAGGCGTCCTGGACATCCACCGGCGTGAAAGACACGACCGATTCGATACCTTCGAGCGAATTGACCGATTCGCCCTGATACGCGTAGTCGAACCGGGCGAAAGGCTGCGCATTCAGCCAGCGGGCCGGCGGGCGGTACTCGATGCCGAGCGCGGCAGTCCAGTCCGGCGTCAGCGGCAGGCGTGCGCCCTTTTCAACCATGAAATCGTCGAGCCCGGGTCCGAACGAAATTGATGTCGCTTCGGCGATCTTGGCGTCGTTGTACGAGAAGGCGCCATCGAACTGCCACTGCTCGTTGAAATTGACGGCGAATTCGACCTCGGCGCCCGTAATGTCGGCGCTCGGCAGGTTCACGAAGCCGAGCTGGAATATCAGCGGCTGTGGATCCTCTATCTGCACCGCAAAATCGTTCCATTTCATGTAGTAAGCCGCGACATTGAGCCGCAGGCGGTTGTCCAGCCATTCGGTCTTCGCCCCGATCTCGTAATTCTCGAGTTCGTCCGACTTGTAATCGCGGGGCAGCACCGATGCGGGCTTGAGCGGATTGCTGCCGCCGACGCGGAATCCCTCCGAGTACGTTGCATAGATCAACCGGTTCTCGTCGAACTTGTACGTTGCGTTCAGCTTTACGACGCTGCCATCCTCCTTGGTCTTCTGGTTTCCATTGAGTGCGGTAACTCCCGTAAATCCTTCCGGCGCTTGCTGGATCTGCGCGAATTTGCGCTCGTAATCGAACCAGCGTCCGCCAGCGGTGATTTTGAAGTTCTCCGTCACATCGAAGCTGACCTCGCCGAACACGGCGACCTGGTCGAGCTCGGTGTCGTAGCGGCCCAGGAACCAGGTCTCAGTGGGCGCGAGCGGGTTGCCGCTGTAGTAGTAGGCTTCCAGCGAGCTGAAATACGCAAACGCCGGAGTCTGCTCGTAGCCGCGCACGAAGCTGTCGAACTCGGTATGGCCCTTTTCCTCGCTGTAGAAGGCGCCGACCAGCCAGGACCACCGGCTTGTCGAATCGGCCGGCGACTGGAATCGGGCTTCGAAAGTCGTGATATTGGTCTGCTCGTCGTTGGTCGCGAAGCCCCGCGGATCGCCGCCAAAATCGTAGGCCAGAGTGTCGTAATAAAATGCGAGCTGATTGAACGAAAACTCGTAGTCGGTTGCGTCCGCTTCGTAGCGAAAATCGCGGTCGAAGTAGGAGGCCGAGAAGACCGCGTCACCGAACGGCAGCGACGCATTGACCGTCAACGCGAGCTGGTACCACCTGTCGTGGAGGCTTTCCTTCTCGAACCGGACCTGGTTCAGATCGCCGGTATCCAGATTCACGTCGCTGTTCCCGTCGGTCTTGAGGTCCTGGAACACCGCGCCCAGCGTGGCGTTGACGTCGTCGCTGACATCCCAGCGAAGCGCCGCCCGGCCACCGCTGGTCGTGGACTTGTTGACGTCTTTCTTCACGACATTGGCATTGGTAAACGTGCCGCCCTGACTGTCGGAGAGCACGTTGTCGATGAACCCCGCGTCTTCCGCGGTGAATCCCACCAGGCGCAGCGCGAACCGGTCCGCAGCCAGCGGTATGTTCAGCATGGCGCTGACGTCGTAACCCGTGCCGCCGTCGCTGACTTGTGTCACCTGGGCGTCTGCCCAGGCATCGAAGGCGGCCGGATCCGGTTTGTTCGTGATGACGCGCAAAGTGCCGGACTGGGAGCTTGCGCCATAGAGCGTGCCCTGCGGACCGCGCAGCGCCTCGATGCGCTCGACGTCGATCAGGCGTGGGTCGGGATTGCGGCCGCTCTGCGTGATCGGCTGTTCGTCCAGATACAGCGCCGATGAAGAGACCGATCCGTATGACAGACCCGATGCGGCCACGCCGCGGAACACGAGGGTCGTGCCGCCGGGCTCGCGAACGCCGAGCGACATGCCCGGCACCAGCTTCGCGTAATCGTCCATCTGATGCAGACCGCGCATCGCAATCGCCTTGGCGTCGAAGGCGCTGATGGACTCGGGGACGTCCTGCAGGCGCTCGCTGCGCTTGGTGGCGGTGACGATGACCTCGTCGAGGCGGGCCGTTGACTGGGCAACAGCCGTGCCGGCTGCCCCGGCCAGCACCGCCGAGACGGCGGCCGCCAGTGCCGGTGAACGCGCGTTAGAGAACCTGCGAGCCGCTTGCGTCATGTCAGTTCCCCCCTCGCCGTCCGCCGATAGTAACCACGCCCCGCAGCCGCGGCAATCCCCGGGGCCCGGAACCTCAACTCGCGCGTCGCTGCGCGCTGTCCGTCGGCCCGCGCATCGTCGCCACGTACCACTCCAGGAAGCGGCGCGTGAAGTCCTCCATCGGCATCAGGGGCCCGGGCTCGTAGAAACGCGAGTCCACGCCCGCCTGGTTGCGCTCGATGATCTGCTTGTCCGCCAGCGTGGTGACGTCCCAGAGCCAGGTCAGTGCGGCGCGATCGTAATCCTTGCCCTCGACGGCCGACCCTTTCACCAGCCAGGTGATCTCGCAGTCGGTCAGGCGCAGCCCGCGGGGCGCAAAGCGGTAGAGGACCACGTGATCGCAATACGCAAGACCAAACGTTGCCGGCCCCATGTGCACGTCGGTCGCGCCGCCATCGTAGCCGGTGATCGTGCCCATCAGCGGCGCGACGGGTTTGCCGTCTCGGCTGCCCGTGAGGTGCCCGCGGAGCAGCGGGTAGCGGTCGAAGCTGCGTTCGGTGCCGAGCTGTCCGGCGGCGAGCCATGAATGATGGGCTGCGGCGCGCGAGAGCCCGACCGATTCGGCGCGCGCCAGCACCTCCTCCAGCATCGGTTCGCATTGCTCGCGCGGCAGCGCGAGGCCGTGCCCGACCGAGTATTCCGGGTGCGCCGACAGGCAGTGATAGCACTCGCAGTAGTTCTCGATCGTCAGCTTCCAGTTGCTGGCGATCGGGTAGTTCTGCCGGTGCGCGACTTTCGCCCGGTCCAGCGCCCAGGGCGCGAGCAGCGGGCCAAGGTCCCTCTCGATCGAGTCGAAGGGCACGGCATCCGGGTCGAAATTGATGAAGATCAGCCCCTGGAAGATCCGCAGCTGCAGGCGCTTGAGGCCCAGTCGGCTCTTGTCGAGCCCCTCCGGCGCGAAGCCCGCTGCGCGCAGCGAGCCGTCCAACGCGTATGTCCAGCCGTGATACTTGCAGATGAACCGCGGCTCGTGCCCCTTGGGCGCATCGCAGATCCGCGAGCCGCGATGCCGGCAGACATTCAGCAGCGCATTGACGTTTCCTTCGCCGTCGCGCACCAGGATGACGGACTCGCCGGCGATCTCGAACAGGAAATAGTCGCCGCGCTCCGGAATCTCGCTCGCATGCCCGACGTAATGCCAGGACTTCAGGAAAATGCGGCGGATCTCCGCCTCGTAGACCTCCGGGTCCTGGTATACGGCACGCGGCAGCGCGTAACCGGGCTGCCAGCTGTCCATGATCTTCTTGAGTTCCATGCTGCGACTTTACTCCGGAGTGGCCGTGCTGCGCACGCTGGCCGATGCGCGCCGGCTGGAGACGATCGCCGCGGTCGCGACGGCGAGCGCCACGAGCGCAATGATGATCGTCGTGATGGCGTTGATGTCCGGCGTCACGCCCAGCCTGACCTTGGCGAATATCAGCATCGGCAGCGTCGTCGCGCCCGGCCCCGACACGAAACTCGAGATCACGAGGTCGTCCAGCGACAGCGTGAATGACAGCAGCCAGCCCGAGACCAGGGCCGGCAGCAGCATCGGCACCGTGATGTCGAAAAAGACCGCGACCGGGCGGCCGCCGAGGTCCATGGCGGCCTCTTCCAGAGACTCATCCATCGCGGCTAGCCGCGACCGGACGACGACCACCACGTAAGCCATCGAGAATGTCACGTGGGCGATCGTGATCGTCGTCGCGCCGCGCGACATGGGCCACCCGATCAGGTCGGCCATGGAGATGAACAGGAACAGCAGCGAGAGCCCCGTGATGATCTCGGGCATCACGAGCGGCGCCGTGACCATGCCGGAGAGCAGCAGCCGTCCGCGCAGGCGGCCCACGCGATGCAGCGCCAGCGCGACGATCGCGCCGAGCGCGGTCGCGAATGTCGCGCTCACCACCGCGATGCGCAGGCTCAGGAGCGCGGCACCCAGCAGCACATCGTCGCTCAGCAGGCCCGCGTACCAGCGCAGCGAGAAGCCGCCCCACAAGGTCACGAGCCGCGAGTCATTGAACGAGTAGATCACGACGGAGACAATCGGAACGTACAGCAG
>JBATEA010000331.1:0-2394 GCA_049663745.1 Steroidobacteraceae bacterium
GTTCATGGGCAGCGCCCAGGCCGCGTGCATCTATCCACGGGCACCCGAGCACCTGCCGGACGGCAAGACGGCGAGCTACGACGAAATGGTCGCCGCGCAAAAGGCCGTCGTCCAGTTCAATGAAGACATCAACTCCTACAACACCTGCCTGGACCTGGAAATGGCCTCCCTGGAACAGAGCGGCCAGTTCGACCAGGCGCGCCTGATGGAACTGCGCGCCATGCAGGCCAAGAAGAACAACGCGGCGGTCGACGAAGTGCAGGCAGTTGCCGATCAATTCAACGAGCAGCTGCGCATCTTCAAGGCCCGCGACAAGAAAGACTGACCCAGCGGCCAGATGCTGACCCCCGCGGAGGCCGATGCGGCAATCGCCGCCCACCTCGCACAGGTCCCGGACGAACTGCTGTCGCTGCCGGCCTGTGCCGGCCGGACTCTGCGCCAGGAAATCCTTGCTGAACGCGATGCCCCGCCATTCGACCGCGTGGCGATGGACGGCATTGCGATCTCGATCGCCGCGTTTCGCCATGGTCGACGTGAGTTTCGTGTCGCCGCGATGCAGGCCGCAGGCGAAGCGCGGCTCACGCTCGGATCGCCCGACGAATGCATCGAGGTGATGACCGGCGCGTCGTTGCCCACCGGTTGCGACACGGTAGTGCCCGTCGAGCGCATCCATGTCGCAGCTGGCACGGCGACCGTCGAAACGGCCTATCCGGCCGAACCCTGGCTCAACGTCCACCGGCGCGCGTCCGATGCGAGTGCCGGTACCCGCCTGCTGTCCGCAGGCTCGCGTCTCGGCGGGCCGGAACTCGCGATCGCTGCGTCGGCCGGACTCGCGAAGCTCAAGGTATCGAGGCTGCCGCGCATTGCCGTGATCTCGACGGGCGACGAACTCGTCGAGCCGGGCTTACCGGTGCTGGATCACCAGCTGCGCCGTTCGAATTCCTACGGACTTGGCGCATCATTGCGCCTGGCAGGATTTGCGCCCGCGACCGATCTTCACCTCCCCGATCAGCGGCCGCAGCTGGTCGAGCGGCTGGCACAGGAGCTCGGCCGTCACGACGTGCTGGTGCTGAGCGGCGGTGTCTCCGCCGGCCGCTTCGATTTTGTGCCCGGCGTCCTGGCCGAAATTGGCGTGCGGCGCGTCTTTCACCAGGTCTCGCAGCGCCCGGGCCGGCCACTGTGGTTCGGCCTCAACGACCGGGGCGCCACGGTCTTTGCCCTGCCGGGAAATCCGGTCTCGGTCCTCGTCTGCCTCGCGCGTTACGTCATACCGGCGCTGCACGCCGCTTCCGGCGCAAAACCTGCCATGCGCCCCACCGTCGCCCTGGGCCGGGCTTACGAGTTCCGCGCCCCGCTGACCTGTTTCCTGCCGGTGTCGCTGGAGTACGATCCGGATGGGCGGACCATGGCTGTCCCGCGCCCGACCGGCGGTTCCGGGGACCTGATTGCGCTCGGCGGTACGGACGGATTCGTGGAACTGCCGCAGGGTCCCGCGAGTTATCCCGCGGGCCTCGCCATTCCTTTTTATCGCTGGTAGCTCATGCACGACGACAACGGCAGGCTGGTCTCGCTTTCCGCGCCAAGGGCGGTGACGGACACCCGCGGGCGGCCGCTCCAGGACCTGCGTATTTCGGTCATGGACCGCTGTAATTTCCGCTGTCCCTATTGCATGCCGCGCGAGACCTTCGACGACCGCTATCGCTTCCTGTCCTCGAGCGAACGTCTGACTTTCGACGAGATTGCGCGACTCGCGAGGCTGTTTGTCGCCGAGGGCGCGCGAAAGTTGCGCCTGACGGGTGGCGAGCCTTTGCTACGTTCGGGTCTTGCGGACCTGGTCGGCGAACTCTCTGCGATCGACGGAGTCGCTGATCTTGCGCTGACCACCAATGGCGTGCTGCTCGCCCAGCATGCAGCCGAGCTTGCCGCGAACGGCCTCCGGCGCGTCACGGTGAGCCTCGACACGCTCGATCGCGAGACCTTCCGCCGCATGAGCGGAGGCTTCGACGGTCTGGAGCGCGTGCTGGACGGCATCCGTGCGGCGCTCGAGGCGGGCCTCGCTCCGGTCAAGGTCAATGCGGTGATCCAGCGCGGCGTCAACGACGGCCAGGTCCTGGACCTGGTCCGCCATTTCCGCGGCACGGCGGTGATCCCACGCTTCATCGAGTACATGGACGTCGGCAACCGCAATCACTGGGATCCAGCGCGTGTCGTGGCCTCGCGGGAACTGCGGAACGCCATCGACGCCGAGTTCCCGCTCAGGCCGGTTCCCGGAAATTATCGCGGCGAAGTTGCCGAGCGGTACGCATACGAGGACGGCGCCGGCGAAATCGGATTCATATCGTCGGTGAGCCAGCCATTCTGCGGCGATTGCACTCGCGCGCGACTGTCCTCCGA
>JBATEA010000332.1:0-4983 GCA_049663745.1 Steroidobacteraceae bacterium
GGTCATGCAGCGGCCGGAATTCACCATCCGGATCCCACCAGCGCGGTGCCACCGCATCGAATTTCGCGATCTCCCCTGCGTCGACGTTTGCGGCACCATTCATCGTCGTCAGTATAGCGTCCGGGGCCCGCTGACGGCCGCTCGGCAGCGGCTCATTTTTGCGCTTGAAACCCATGAAAACAGTGGGTTACAGGTGCATGCCTGTGTTAAGATTCGCGACCTTCCGGGGCCTCTGCCAGATACCAAGAACGCATGAGCGAAATCGCGCGCGAAGTCCTGCACGTCAACCTCGAAGACGAGATGCGCCGGTCGTATCTCGATTACGCGATGAGCGTGATCGTCGGTCGTGCGCTGCCCGACGTGCGCGACGGACTGAAGCCCGTGCACCGGCGCGTCTTGCATGCGATGCGCGAACTCGGCAACGACTGGAACAAGCCCTACAAGAAATCCGCGCGCATCGTCGGCGATGTCATCGGCAAGTACCACCCGCACGGCGACGCCGCCGTCTACGACACGATCGTACGCATGGCGCAGCCGTTCTCGCTGCGTTACCTGCTGGTCGACGGCCAGGGAAATTTCGGTTCCGTGGATGGCGATGCCCCGGCAGCCATGCGTTACACCGAAGTGCGCATGTCGCGCATCGCGCACGAGCTGCTCGCGGACATTGACAAGGAAACGGTCGACTTCACTCCGAACTACGACAACAGCGAGCAGGAACCGGCCGTGCTGCCGGCGCGCATACCGAACCTGCTGGTCAACGGATCAGCGGGCATTGCGGTCGGCATGGCGACCAACATCCCGCCGCACAACCTGAACGAGATCATCGACGCCTGCATCGCACTGATCGACAACGCGGACCTGACCCTTGCCGACCTGATGCGCCTGGTGCCCGGACCGGATTTCCCGACCGCCGGAATCATCAATGGCGCGGCCGAAATTGCGCTCGCTTACAAGACCGGCCGTGGACGCCTGTCGGTGCGCGCCCGCACCAGCGTCGAGGAGATCGACGAACGCGGCAGGCAGGCAATCGTCGTGACCGAGTTGCCGTATCAGGTGAACAAGGCGCGGCTGCTCGAACGCATCGCAGATCTGGTTCGCGCAAAGGAGATCGAGGGGATCTCCGAACTGCGCGACGAATCCGACAAGGATGGCCTGCGCGTCGTCATCGAGCTGAGGCGCGGCGAGAACCATGAGTTGATCCTGAACCAGCTGTTCAAGCTGACGCCGATGCAGACCGTGTTCGGCGTCAACATGGTCGCGTTGCTCGACGGGCAACCGAAGCTCCTTTCGCTGAAGGAGATGCTGGATGCGTTCCTGCGCCACCGCCGCGAGGTCGTGACTCGCCGGACCATCCATGATCTTCGCAAGGCGCGGGACCGGGCCCACCTTCTCGAGGGCCTCGCGGTCGCACTCGCGAACATCGATGAGGTCATTGCGGTCATCAAGGCTTCGCCGTCGCCGCCGGAAGCGAAGCTGGCCCTGCAATCGCGCGCCTGGCCCGCGGGCGCAGTGCCGCAGATGCTCGCGCGCGCGGGTGCGGTCTCGACGCGTCCGGACGGCATCGCGGACGGCCTTGGCCTGCAGGATGGGGAGTACCGCCTGTCGGAGCCGCAGGCCCAGGCCATTCTCGATCTGCGCCTGCATCGCCTGACCGGCCTCGAGCAGGACAAGATCGTCACGGAATTCTCGGAACTGCTGGAGCAGATCCGCGACCTGGCGGATATCCTCGCGCGCCCGGAACGGCTGCTGCAGGTCATCCGCGAAGAACTCGTCGCGATGAAAGAGGCCTACGGTGATGAACGCCGCACGGAAATCATCGCCGATCAATCGGACGTTACCATCGAAGACCTCATCGAACGGCAGGATCTCGTGGTCACGCTGTCGCATGCCGGTTATGCGAAAGCCCAGCCCGTGTCGGACTACGAAGCCCAACGCCGCGGTGGCCGCGGCAAAATGGCGACGACCGTCAAGGACGAGGATTTCGTCGACAAGCTCTTCATCGCGCACAGCCACGACACGCTGCTGTGCTTCTCGGACCGCGGACAATGTTACTGGCTGAAGGTGTGGCAGCTGCCGCTCGCAAGTCGCGGCTCGCGCGGCAAGCCGATTGTCAATCTGTTGCAATTGGGCGAGGGCGAGCGCATCACGGCTGTGCAGGCGATCAGCGAATTCGATGACAGCCGCTTTGTCCTGATGGTGACGAGTCAGGGCACCGTGAAAAAGACGCCGCTCTCGGCATTCTCGCGGCCGCGTGCCAACGGCATCATCGCAGTATCGCTCGACGAGTCCGACTGCCTGGTGGGCGTCGCGCTGACGGATGGCGAACGCGAGATCCTGCTGGCGACGACCGATGGCAAGGCGATCCGGTTTGCCGAGAGCGAAGTGCGGCCGATGGGTCGCGAAGCGGCCGGCGTGCGCGGCGTGCGCCTCGGCAAGGACCAGCGCGTCACTTCGCTGATCGTGCTCGGCGAGGGACCGATACTGACGGTTTCCGAGCGCGGTTACGGCAAGCTGACCGACGTAGCTGATTTCCCGCGTCATGGCAGGGGCGGGCAGGGCGTCATCGCATTGCAGACCAGTGACCGCAATGGCGCGCTGGTCGGCGCGCTGCAGGTCAGGCCGGACGACGAGATCATGCTGATCAACTCGAGCGGCACGCTGGTCCGCGTTCCGGTCAGCGACATCCCGGTGCTGGGCCGCAACACTCAGGGCGTGCGCATCATGCGACTCGAGGAAGTCGAGAAGCTGGTCGGACTCGAACGCATTGCCGGCGAGGACTCAGGGGACAGCGAGGCCGCCGGCTGAGGCCGGCCGACGGGACAGCGGCGTGCGCGTCTTCAACTTCTCCGCAGGCCCGGCGGTGCTGCCGTTACCGGTGCTGGAACAGGCCCGCGATGAGATGATCGACTGGCAGGGCGGCGTCTCGGTCATGGAGATCAGCCACCGCAGCAAGGCCTTCATGGCAATCGCCGAGCGCGCCGAAGCCGATCTGCGGGAACTGCTCGCGATCCCGGGCGGCTACAAGGTCCTGTTCATGCAGGGCGGAGCGACCGGGCAGTTCTCGGCAGTCCCACTCAATCTGTCCCAGCCCGGCGCGCGAGCGGATTACATCCACACCGGGCACTGGTCGGATCGCGCAATCAAGGAGGCCCGGCGCTTCCTGACGGTCGACATCGCCGCCGACGAAGCTGCATCCGGGTATACCACGACACCGGAGCAGTCTGCGCTCAGGTTGAACCGCGGCGCCGCCTACGTGCATTACACGCCGAATGAGACGATCGGCGGCGTGGAATTCCCCTACATTCCTGAGACCGGCGACGTGCCGCTGGTGGCCGACATGTCGTCGACCATCCTCTCGCGCCCGCTCGACGTGTCGCGATACGGCCTGATCTATGCGGGTGCGCAGAAGAATATCGGTCCGTCCGGCATCACTGTCGTCATCGTCCGCGAGAACCTGCTGGGTCGTGCGCGGCCGGGCACGCCCTCGATATTCGATTACCGGGCATTCGCGGATGCCGGCTCGATGCTGAATACGCCGCCGACATTTGGCTGGTATTTCGCAGGCCTGGTGCTGCAATGGCTCAAGCGGGAGGGCGGGCTCGCGGCGATGGCCGAGCGCAATCGTGCCAAGGCTGCCGCGCTTTACGCGGCCATCGACGCCTCTTCTTTCTATTCCAACCCGGTCGCGCGCAATTGCCGCTCGTGGATGAATGTCCCTTTCACGCTCGCGAAGCCGGAGCTCGACAAGACATTCCTCGCCGAATCGGCCGCCGCGGGGCTCGCCTACCTGGCCGGTCATCGCTCGGTCGGCGGCATGCGGGCGAGCATCTACAACGCAATGCCAACGGCAGGCGTCACCGCTCTGGTGGAATTCATGCGTGACTTTGAACGGCGGTACGCTTGATGGGATTCAGGATCCTTACGCTGAACAGCATCTCGGCGAAAGGCCTCGCGCGGCTGCCAGCAGACCGTTACGAGGTCGCCTCCGGCATCGCGAATCCTGACGCGATCCTGGTTCGATCGGCCGACATGCACGCGATGGAGATCCCGGCCAGCGTGATTGCCGTGGGACGGGCCGGCGCCGGCACGAACAACATTCCGGTCGCCGGGCTCACGCAGCGAGGTGTTCCAGTATTCAACGCGCCCGGCGCGAACGCCAATGCAGTCAAGGAACTGGTCCTGGCGGGCCTCTTTCTCGCGGCGCGCCACATTTGCGAATCCTGGCAATTCGTCCGTGAACTGAAAGGAGACGCCGCGGCGATCGAATCCGCGGTCGAACAGGGAAAGAAGCGTTTCGTCGGCCACGAACTGCCGGGACGCACGCTGGGCGTGGTCGGGCTCGGCGCAATCGGCGTCGAGGTGGCGAATGCCGCGCACCTGCTCGGCATGCATGTGCTGGGATTCGATCCACAGATCACCGTGCAGCGGGCCTGGCAATTGTCGTCCGGCGTCGAGCAGGCGCTGAGCCTCGACGACCTGTTCGCACGATCCGATGTCGTGACGGTACACGTGCCATTGCTGGACTCGACGCGTTCGATGGTCAATGCGCAGCGTATCCGCCTGATGCGGAATGGCGCGACACTGCTGAATTTCGCGCGAGCCGCAATCGTCGATGAGACTGATGTCCTCGCGGCGCTCGATTCCGGCAAGCTCGCCGCCTATATCTGCGACTTCCCGGCGCCGCAGTCCAAGGATCATGCGGGTGTCATCGCATTGCCGCACCTTGGGGCATCCACCAGCGAGGCCGAGGACAACAGCGCGATGATGGTGGCCGACACGCTGCGGGATTTCCTCGAGAACGGCAATATCCGGCATTCCGTCAATTTTCCCGAGGCCACACTACCGCGTGTGCCAGCCACCGCACGAATCGCCATCGCCAACAGCAATGTGCCCAACATGGTGGGCCAGATCTCGACCCGCCTGGCCGAAGCCGCCCTCAACATCGCCGACCTGTTGAACAAGTCGAAGGGCGAGGTCGCATAC
>JBATEA010000333.1:0-1635 GCA_049663745.1 Steroidobacteraceae bacterium
GGGCAGCGCCGTGGTCACGCGCGAGACGCCGATGAACCGGGCCGGCATCAAGCTCGCAGACCTCGGGATCGGCGAATCCTTCGGCGAGGAGGCCCTGATCTCCGACGGCAAGCGCAATGCGACGATCTCGATGCAGAGCGACGGCGCCCTCGTGCGCCTGAGCAAGCAGGACTTCCGCGAACTGCTCAATGACGCTCTGCTGCACTCGGTGGATCTCGAGCACGCACGCGAACTGGTCGCGCGCGGCGGCCGCTGGCTCGACGTGCGGCTGCCGAGCGAATACGACAGCTATCACCTTGACGATGCGTTGAACGTGCCGCTCTACTTCATCCGGCTGAAGGTCCGGACGCTCGACACCAAGATACCGTACGTGGTGGTCTGCGACACCGGGCGGCGCAGCTCGGCCGCCGCATTCCTGCTGAGCGAACGGGGATTCGAGGCCTACTGCCTGCAAGGCGGCCTGCTGGGAAACAAGCTCGGCCCGGACTGAGGCGTTCCTCGCCTCTTACATCGTGTGCGTCTGCTTGTCCCCGCCGAGCGCACCGGCCAGGTAGGACTCGATCTTCTTCTGCGTGGTGCCGCGATCCTGCTCGCTGAACTGCACGCCGATGCCGGCCGTCCGCTTCCCCTGTGCGCCTTTCGGCGTCAGCCAGATCACGCGGCCCGCCACCGGAAGCTTCTCCTCCTCGCCCATCAGGTTGAGGAGCATGAAGACCTCGTCGCCGATCCGGTAATTGCTGTTCGTCGGAATGAACAGCCCGCCGTTCTTCACGAACGGCATGTAGGCAAGGTACAAGGCGCTCTTGTCCTTGATCGTGAGCGTCAGCAACCCCGGCTTGGTCGATGGTGCCCGCATCTTCAATCCACTGACTCCCTCACCTTGCCTGCGTCTTCGCCCACGAGCGCCGTCAGCGATATCAGCAGCCCCTCGAACAGGAGCTGGGTATTAAGCGCGCCGCTCACCAGCATCCGGGCTTCGCGCAACGTGTCCAGCAGACGATAACCAGCCCGTATCATCGGTTCAGGGGCCCTGACCCGCAACCATGGTAAACGATTATTGTTAACCAGATCACTGGACAGGGCCGCCTCGCGCAACCGACTCGTGAGCCAGGATTCGAGCCAGAACAGGCGCGCCACCGGCTGATTGCGGCTCCAGGAGGCCGCGGCCGCAATGATGTCGAGTTGGCATTTCTCCGCTAGATCGAGCGACTCCTGCATTGCCGCGTCGATCTCCTCGAGACCCGCTTCCTTGTATGTCGTCGCCAGAAATGGCGCACCGTTGGCGAGCGCGAGAAGGCGCTCCCACCCCGTATCTTTCCGCTGCCGATTCAGCCAGGCGAGCGCTTCGGCCTGGGCCGGCAGCGGCAGGCGCAACCGCGCACTGCGACTCACGATCGTGCGTGGCAGGCGGTCGCTGCGGCTCGCCGTCAGGATCAGGTAAGTGCTGTCAGGTGGCTCCTCAAGAGTCTTCAATAACGCATTGAATGAATTGATGTTCATCGCATCGGCCGGGTCGATGATCGCCAGCTTGCTGCGCCCGCGGTAACTTTTCAGAGAGAAGCTCTCCGACAGTCCGCGGATCTGTTCGACCTTGATGACAGCGGCGTCTTCCTCGAGGCCGACGCGGTAAAAATC
>JBATEA010000334.1:0-2552 GCA_049663745.1 Steroidobacteraceae bacterium
CAGGTATTTGTCGAACCACTGGTGCACGCGCTGCAAGTAATCCTTGTTGAACTCCGCGCTCCAGTCGCTATGGTGAGTATCCGGATAGACGACCAGCTGGGTGTCGATGCCGCGCTTGCGCAGCGACTGGTACATGAGTTCCGCATTCAACAACGGCACATTCCAGTCATTGCGGCCACCGAGAAAGATCGTCGGCGTGGTCACATGGGCGACCTGCAGTAGCGGCGACAGCCGATCGTACTTCTCGCGGTTCTCCCAGGGGACGCCGAGTTCCCAGTTGTACCACTTCTGATAAATGTCATGACCGTAGTTGGCGTAAATGAAGCTGTGGCCAGCGCCGGTCGCCGCGGCCTTGAAGCGGCCGGTGCGCGTGATGACCGTGTTGGTCATGTAGCCGCCATAGGAATAGCCGGTCACGGCGAGCCGCTCCGGGTCCGCGTAGCCGAGCGCGACCAGGTGTTCCACAGCCGCGATGAGGTCGTCGTAATCGGTGATGCCCCAGGTCTGGTAGATCCCCCGTACGAAATCCTGGCCGCGACCGGTCGAGCCGCGTGGATTCGGCTCGATGACCACGTAACCGTTCGCAGCGAAGTACTGCACCCATGCGGAGTAGCCCCAGGAGAATTGGCCAACCGGCCCGCCGTGGATGTGCAGGATGGTCGGGTAGCGGCGACCGGGCTCGAAGCCGGGTGGCTTGGTCACGAAGGCCTGGACGAGCGTTCCATCGGAGCTCCGGAACGACACCGATTCCTTGCTGCCGATGGCGACCGACTTCAGGAAATCCCCATTGATGTCCGTCAATCGCTGCAGGCGGCCATTCGCGGCCGCGTGGATCTCCGGCCCGTCATTGTGGTTTTCGGCGCTCACGGCGATCGTGCCGTTGCGCGCGACGTCGAATGCCGAGATGTTGTATTCGCCCTCGAACAATTGTTCCAGCCTGCCATCCTGCGGCCTCACACGTGCGAGGCGCGTGCCACCTTCGTGCTCGTACAGGAAGTAGATCCACTTGCCGTCGGCCGACCAGCGGTAGGAGTCGACCCAACGGTCGAGCGCGCCTGTCAGGATGCGGGCGGGGCCGCCGGATGCGGCCATCACGGCCACCTGCGGGCTGCCGTAGACGCCGTCCTCAGCGCACAGGAAGGCGATGGAACGGCCATCGGGGCTCCAGGAGGGATCGCTCTTGACCCGCTCGTCATTGGTGAGCCGCAACAGCGTCCGGCCCTTGTCGGGACTGTCGGACGCAACGATCCATAGGTCGGTCTTGTAGCTCGCGTCCGGCTCCTGCTCGCGGTTGCTCGTGAAGACGATCATCCGGCCGTCGGGTGACCAGGCGGGATCCGACTCGCTGTAAGGTCCCGACGTGATCTGGGCCAGCTTTCCTGCCGCCAGGTCGAGGACATACAGATGTTCCGCACGATCGCCAGTCAGGTAGCCGTCACCGGCGTCTTCCTTGAATTCCAGCCGCGTGATGACCCAGGGCTTCGGCGATTCCTCCTGCTCCTCCTTTTCCGCCTTCTTGTCATCCCGCTTGCTCGCAGCCTCCTCCGTGGACTGCAACAGCATTCGCAATTCGTCGTTCGAGAAGTTGAGCGAATCCATGTCGATATCGGCCGTGGTGACCTGGCTCGCCTCGCCAAACGAATCCAGCGACAGCTTCCAGAGCTGGTCCGAGCCGGAGCGATCCGAAATGAAAAACAGGGTGCGGCCGTCCCTCGACCAGTGGGGATCCCAGGCGATGGTGCCGGCCATGGTCACGGCCCGCGCTGCGCCGCCGGCAGTCGGCACGACATAGATCTGCTTTTCCAGCTCAAACGCAATTTGCCTGCCATCCCGCGAGATGACGGGGGCGCCCGGTGACTTGATTCGCTCCAGGTCATCGAGCGTCACGGGCCGCGGCGCCGCTGGTTCGGCAGCGAAGACGGTGAAGCCGGCGCACAGCAGAACTGTGGCGCCGATCAGGCGCGACCATCTCATCATTTTTGGGCCCTGCGTATCGCCTGCCCCGGATAGGCGCCGGTCGCTTCACCGTCGTCCAGGACAGCGACGCCATTGACCCACACTTCGCGGATGCCGATGGAGCGCGCTTCGGGCTGTTCGATCGTCGAGCGGTCGGCAACTGTCGCGGGATCGAGCAGCACCAGGTCGGCGAAGGCGCCGGGGCGGATGACGCCGCGATCGGCAATGCCGACATGCGCCGCCGCCAGCCCCGTCATCTTGTGGATCGCTTCCTCGAGGCTGAACAGCTTCTGTTCGCGGACGTAGACGCGCAGCACTTTTGTAAACGAACCATATCCGCGCGGATGGCGGCTCGACGAAGCCCCGTCTGAGCAGATATTGGCATGCGGCCACGCGATCAACGCCGCGACGTCATCGGTCCTCATGCTGGTGCCCATCACGGAGTCCCCGGCGCCCAGGGCCTCCGAGCGCTGCGTCATGTCCATCAGGGTGGACGCGGGATCCTTGCCCTTCTGTTTCGCGATCTGCGCGATCGTCAGCCCTTCCAGCGCAGGTTCAGGCGGATAGCTCGAAATCAGCAACCCGTCCGCCGGTGC
>JBATEA010000335.1:0-6665 GCA_049663745.1 Steroidobacteraceae bacterium
CAGCCTTACCCGCTGCTGCGACTCGCATTGCAGGACCGCTTCGGCACGACCGTCGGCGTGCGCGACATTACGCCTGCCGATTACCTGCCCGGGGCCGGCGCCGGCAAGATGCTCGAACCGGGACAGCGTACGGATGCCGAGATCCGGATCGTGGATCCCGGCAAGGATGCGGTCGGATTCGAAATGGATGTCTGTCTGTCGATGACCGGCGGCGTGCGCTGCGCCAACGAGACCCCGCCGGCCACGCCATGAAGATCGGGCCCTATCAATTGCCGGCGCCGCTCGCGCTCGCGCCGATGGCCGGCGTGACCGATCAGCCGTTTCGCAGGCTGTGCCGTCGCATGGGTGCCGCGATTGCGGCGACCGAAATGGTGACTTCCGACGTTCGGCTCTGGAATACGTCCAAGTCGCGTCATCGTCTGGTTCACCGCGACGAACCCGAGCCGCGGATCGTGCAGATCGCCGGCGGCGAGCCCACGATGATGGCCGACGCGGCCATGCGCAACGTCGAGCTCGGCGCCCAGGTCATCGACATCAACCTCGGTTGCCCCGCGAAAAAGGTCTGCAATCACGCTGCTGGCTCCGCGCTGATGCGCAACGAGCCGCTGGTGCGCGCGATCATCACGCAGGTCATCGCGGCGGCTGGAGTTCCGGTCACGCTCAAGATGCGCACGGGCTGGGATCGCGACAACCGCAACGCCGTCGCGATCGCGCGCCAGGCCGAGGAGCTCGGCATCGTCGCACTCGCGGTGCATGGAAGGACGCGCGCCGATTTCTTCGGCGGCGATGCGGAATACGAAACCATCGCCGCCGTCAAGCAGTCCGTCGGCATCCCGGTATTCGTGAATGGCGACATCGATTGTCCCGCCAAGGCATTGAAGGTGCTGGCACAAACCGGCGCCGATGGCGTGATGATCGGCCGCGCGGCACAGGGACGGCCGTGGATTTTCAGGGAAGTGCTTGCAGCGATGACCGGAACGTCAGTCGCCACGCCTTTACTCGCGGAGGTCCGTGTTATCATGCTGGCGCACCTCGAGGCCCTGTACTCGTTCTACGGCGAGCAACAAGGAGTCCGCGTGGCGCGCAAGCATCTCGGATGGTATTGCCGGCTGCATCCTGAAGTCGGACATCTGCCAACCGAGTTGTTGACGACCGGAAGCGCAAGAGAGCAGCTATCGCTCACGGACGCATTCCTCACAGGCCTCATCGGGCAGACGGCCCGCGCGGCTTGAACGATAAGTAAGCAGACAGGCGGGGACCAGTTGGCAATGATCGCGAAGACCCGGGCGCATGCGCCGCGCCGTTCATCCGTATCCCGGCCGCTCAACGGTCATGCGCGCGAAATTCCGTTGCGCGACCACACCGAACAGGCTCTCAGCAGCTATTTCGACAGCCTCAATGGCCACCGTCCAGGCCGTCTCTATGACCTCGTCATGCGGGAGGTCGAATTGCCGCTGTTCCAGGCGGTCATGGATTACGCGGACGGCAACCAGAGCCGTGCGGCGACCATTCTCGGCATCAATCGCGGCACCCTGCGCAAGAAATTGCGCGAATACGGGCTGTCCGCCTGACCGTGGCGATGCGCCGGCAAGCCCGGCGGGCGCTCCTGAGCGCCTCCGACAAGACCGGCATCGTCGAACTCGCGCGCGAACTGCATGGACTCGGCTTCGAGCTGATCTCGACGGGCGGCACGGCGGGCCTCCTGGCATCCGCCGGGCTGCCGGTCACCCAGGTCGCCGCCGAGACCGGATTCCCGGAGATCATGGACGGGCGCGTCAAGACGCTGCACCCCAAAGTGCACGGCGCATTGCTCGGCCGCAGCGGTATCGACGACGCCGTCATGCGCGAACAGGGTATCCGCCCGATCGACCTGCTGGTCGTCAACCTGTACCCTTTTGCCGCGACGATTGCGCGCCCGGATTGCAGTGATGCCGAGGCGGTCGAGAACATCGACATCGGCGGGCCGGCGATGCTCCGGGCCGCGTCCAAGAATCACGCGCGTGTGACCGTGCTCGTCGATCCCGCGGACTATCGCGGAGTGCTCGACGAGTTGCACGCAGGCGAGGTTTCCAGCGCGACCCGCCGGCGCCTCGCCACCAGGGCCTTTGCGCACACGGCGCAATACGACGCCATGGTCTCGACCTGGCTGCGCCAACAGCAGGCAGAAGCGACTTACCCTGAGACACTTGTCCTTGGCTATCGCAAAAAACAGGACCTCCGCTACGGCGAGAACCCGCATCAGACGGCCGCCTTCTACGCGGACCCGCAGTCCTCTGGCGCAAGCATCACCACAGCGGTCCAGTTGCAGGGCAAGGAACTATCTTTCAACAACATTGCGGACGCTGATACGGCGCTCGAATGCGTGCGCCAGTTCGACAGCCCCGCCTGCGTGATCGTGAAGCACGCGAATCCTTGCGGCGTTGCGCTCGCCGCCGGAATTCTCGAAGCCTACGAGCGGGCGCACGAAACCGACCCGACCTCCGCATTCGGCGGCATCATCTCCTTCAACCGTCCGCTGGATGCCGCGACGGCCGCGGCGATGCTGGAGCGCCAGTTCGTCGAGGTGATCCTCGCGCCGGCCATCGGTCCCGAAGCGCGGGCGGCGCTGGCGGCAAAACCCAATATCCGCGTGCTCGAGGCCGGCGACCTGGCGCGCGCGCCCGATTCCGCACCGGAACTTCGCTCCGTGACTGGCGGCCTGCTGCTGCAGAGCCGCGATGACGGAATGATCGAAGCCGGCGCGCTGAAAACCGTCACGCGCCGCGCTCCATCCGCTGCCGAACTCGCCGATCTGCTGTTCGCCTGGCGCGTTTGCAAGTTCGTGAAGTCGAACGCGATCGTCTTCGCGCGCGAAGGCATGACGATCGGTGTCGGCGCCGGCCAGACGAGCCGCGTCATCTCGACGCGCATCGCCGCGATCAAGGCCGCCGACGCCGGATTCGCCGTCGCTGGCAGCGTGATGGCTTCCGATGCTTTCTTCCCGTTCCGCGACGGCCTCGATGCCGCGGCAGAACTCGGGGTGCGCGCGGTGATCCAGCCCGGCGGCTCGCAGCGCGACGCGGAAGTGATCGCGGCCGCCGACGAGCGCGACATTGCGATGGTCTTCACTGGCATGCGGCACTTCCGGCATTAGGGAATCTCGATGAAAGTGCTGGTCATCGGTGGCGGCGGCCGCGAGCATGCGCTGGCCTGGAAACTTGCACAGTCGTCGCGCGTCAGTGAAGTGCTGGTCGCCCCCGGCAATGCGGGCACGGCCAGGGAGCCCAAGTGTCGAAATGCGGCGGTCGCCGCGACGGACATCGCGGGGCTGGTCGCGCTCGCGCGCAGCGAAGAAATCGGGCTCACCGTGGTTGGACCGGAAGGTCCGCTGGTTGCCGGCGTGGTGGACGCCTTCAGGGCGGCGGGACTTCCCTGCTTCGGCCCTACCAGGGCAGCCGCGCAACTCGAGGGCAGCAAGCGCTACACGAAGGAATTTCTCGCCCGCCACGGCATTCCGAGCGCGCGCTACTCGGCTTTCACGAGCGGGACTTTCGACCCCGCGATGATTCGAGCACAGCGCCCGCCGATCGTCGTCAAGGCCGACGGGCTGGCGGCGGGCAAGGGCGTCGTCATCGCGGCAACCGCCGAGGAAGCGATCAAGACCGTCACGTGGATGTTCGCGGGCGCTTTCGGCGACGCCGGCAGGACCGTCGTCGTCGAGGAATTCCTGGAAGGCGAGGAAGCGAGTTTCATCGTCATGGTGGACGGCGGGCACGTGCTGCCGCTCGCGACTTCGCAGGATCACAAGCGCCTGCTGGACGGCGACCGCGGTCCGAACACAGGCGGCATGGGCGCCTATTCCCCGGCGCCGGTCGTCACGCCCGCGCTGCACGAACGCATCATGCAGGAGGTGATCTGGCCCGCCGTGCGCGGACTCGCGGCCGAGGGCACGCCGTATACGGGTTTCCTGTATGCGGGCCTGATGATCGCGCCGGACGGCACGCCGAATGTCCTCGAATTCAATTGCCGTTTCGGCGATCCGGAAACGCAGCCGATCCTGGCGCGGCTCACGAGCGATCTTGCGGATCTCTGCGAAGCGGCACTGGCGGGACGACTGCACGAAGTCGAAGCAAGCTGGGACGCACGGGCCGCGGTCGGTGTCGTGCTGGCTGCCGAAGGATACCCGGACGATGTGCGCAGGGGCGATGCCATCGAGGGTCTCGATGAAGCAGCCAGGCTGGACGGCAAGGTCTTTCACGCCGGTACGCGACTCGAAGACGGAAAGGTGCTGACGGCCGGCGGACGCGTGCTGTGCGCCGTGGGACTCGGTGCGGGAATCGCCGGCGCGCAGCGCGCCGCCTACGGTATGGTGGATTGCCTGCGTTGGCGCGGCATGCAGTACCGCCACGACATCGGCTGGCGGGCGATCGGGCGCAGATGAGCGCCGATATCATTCGTCCATGAGCCGCATCCACCTGCGACGCTCGCACGATTTGACGGCCAAGGCCGCGCGCGAGCGAGTCAATCGCATGGCCGTGGCGCTCGGGCAGAAATTCGACGCCGAGTGCAGCTGGAAGGGCGATGTCCTGTCGATCGAGCACCCGAATGTCTCCGGCACCGTCACGATCGCCAGGCGGGAGATCGTCGTCGAGGCTACGCTCGGCTTCCTGCTCGCAATGTTCCGCGACCGCGTGGACGAGGAACTGGTGCGCATCCTCGACGCGGAGTTCCCGGACGATCAGTCCTAGGACGGCGGCCGCACCAGGATCGGCCAGCTCACCGTGGCCTCGACATTCTGCCCGTTGCGGCGCGCCGGAACGAAGATGAGCCTCCGCAGGATGCAGATGCCCGCCTGATCGAACGCCTCGTCGCCGCTCGTCCGGATCACTTCCGCCTTGCGGACCCGGCCGCCGTCATCGATCGTCACGCGGTAATTGATCCGCTGCTGGTCCTCGCGGCCGGACGGATAGCATTTGCGATAGGCGTCGAGTATCTGTTCCTCATCCGATCGCACGGTCGGCGCTTCGAGCCTCACGCGTTCATGCGGGTCGGTCGTCAGGTTGAAATCCACCGGGACGACGGCCCAGGACTCGACCGCGACGAGGTGCAGGCGTGCCGGAAAAAATGCGAGCCGCTCGGATACGCAGCGGGCCGCCTGGTCCATCCACGGGAGTATGCCGTCCGGCAGCACCGTCTCGACGACGTGGCCGTCCTTTCCGACACGCACCAACAGATCCAGGTTGCCCTCGTAAGCTCCGCTCAGCGTCGGCAGTCGATCGATGGCCGGCTGGCAGAACTCGATCGCCTTGCGCGGATCTTCCCGAAGCTCCGGCGGATTTGGAAACCCGATGGCCAGGGATACTTTGCCGGACACGGGTTCGCCATCGAGGGTTGCCGGTTCGTAGTGCAGGGTCACCGCCACGCATTGTGCCGCCGCGGCCAGGCGCTCCTCCGTGCCGGCCGGGCTTACCGCTCCCGTCACGCGCCCCTGCGCATCCACCATGATCGTGACTTCGACCTCGCCGGCCACGACGCTGCCGCGGCTGTGCATCGCATAGCACTTGTCAGTTGCATTGCTGACGCTGCCAATCGGGCGCGGCGGTTGCGCGGCGTGCTGCTCGGCGCCGGCAGGCGTGGCCGCGACCAGTACAGCGGTCACCGCCAGAACCGGGGCGGCGATTTGAGCGGGGCGGCTCACGTTGATATTGTAATCGGCGTCTCGCGGGTTCCTGCGCCAGCGGAAGAAGATCGTGAAGAAAGTGCTCAAAATCCTCGGATTGACGCTGGTCGCAATCGTCGTGGTCGCGGCCGGCGTCTATGCATGGGCCTGGACTGTCGCCAGCAGCCGCTACGACAGGCAGTGGACAGCCCACGAGGCCACGTTCCCGATTCCATTCCGCTTAGCGAGCAGGAACTGGCGGCGCTCCGGGCGGAACGCATCGCTGCAGGTGCGCCCGCTGACGATCCTCTCGCCGGGATGGACTTGCAGGCGGTCGCCCTCTCGCACGCAATCGCGAATGGCCAGCACCTGGTCGAGACCCGCGTCGGATGCCAGGGCTGCCACAATAAGGACTTCGGCGGCGGCGCGATCATTGACATGGCCATAGTCGGGCGCTGGGTCGCTCCCAACATCACGACGGGCAAGGGCAGCGTCACTCTCGAGTACAGCGCTTCCGACTGGGACCATGCGGTTCGACACGGACTGCGCAAGGGCGGCCGTAGTTCATCGATGCCGGCTACGGATTTCGCGAACCTGTCCGATCACGAATTATCGGACATCGTCGCCTACATCCGCAGCATGCCGTCGAACCGCCTCAAACCTGACGCCGCACGAGCCCGGCCTCAAGGGCTGGACAGAAGAGGATTTCATCCGCGCGCTGCGCGAGGGAAAGCGCAAGGACGGCTCGGCGATCTCCGAATACATGCCTTGGAAGGCTTACGGGCAGATGAGCGATGCCGAGCTGAAGGCGATCTGGGCGTACTTGCAAATGGTGCCGGCGGCGGAGAAGGGAGAGCGCTGAGCACCGGAGACGGGCTTTTCCGCCTTCACGGCCCGTTACTTTTGTTCGCGGTCGATGTCCACAGCGCGCCACAGGTACCACGCAGCCGTCGTCCGGTAGGGCGCCCAGCGCTCACCATACGCCGCCAGCACGCGCGGCTTCGGCAGGCGCCGCTTGCCATAAGCC
>JBATEA010000336.1:0-8193 GCA_049663745.1 Steroidobacteraceae bacterium
GTTCGAGTGCATCCTGAGGGGGCCGGTGTCGTGCGCGCCTTCCGCGCGCACGATGGCTGCACCGGCGACCATCGCCTTCAACTTGCCGAGCGCAACGTCTCGCGCCAGGTATTTCATGCCGCAGTCCGGCGCAACGATGAGATTCTCGGGCCGCACGAATGGCAGCGCGCGCCGTATGCGTGCCGCGACCGTCTCCGGCGTTTCGATCTCCGGCGAACCGAGATCGATCACGCCAAGGATGATCTTTTTGCCCGTGAGCTTTTTCAGGATCGAGCAGTCCAGGTTCGGCTGCGCGGTCTCGAGCGAGACCTGCTGGCACTGGCAGTCGGCCAGTTCCGGCAGGAACGAGTACGCGGAATGACGGACGTGGATGATCGCCGCATAACCGAAACAGATGTGCACCGCGGTCGTGCCCACGACACCGTCCAGCGCGCGATTGAGCACCGCGAGTCCATACACGCGCGCTTCGTCGGGCCGCGCCTGCATGTAGGGTTCGTCAATCTGCACGATGTCGGCGCCCGCCGCGAACAGGTCCCGGATCTCGGCGTTGAGTGCCGTCGCGTAGTCCATCGCCGCCAGTTCACGACTGCCGCCGTAATGATCGATCTGCGCCTGTTGCGACATCGTGAACGGTCCGGGCACCGTGACCTTCACGCGCCTGGTCGTGTGCCGGCGCAGGAACTCGAGATCGCGCACGCCAACCTCATGCCGGCGGCGGATCGGGCCAACCACGCGCGGCACCGGGTTCGGGTGGCCGCTGCGATCGAGCGCGGTGCCCGGGTTGTCGAGGTCGACGCCCTCGAGCGCGGTCGCGAACAGGTTGGAATAGCTCTCGCGGCGGATTTCGCCGTCCGTGACGATATCGAGGCCGGCTTCCTCCTGGTCGCGAATCGCCACGATGGTGGCGTCGTCCTGGGCTTCCGCAAGAAACGGCTCCGGAATCCGCCACAGTTCGCGCGCGCGCACCCGCGGCGGAAAGCGGCCGGCGAGTTTCTGCCGGTCGATCAGCCAGTCCGGCTGCGGCATGCTGCCGACGAGCGCCGTCGGGAACATCGGCAGTGCGTGGGGCATGGCGTTCACCCGGCTGCCCGTCGCGCCGATGCGCTGGCGGACTCTGCGGGCCAGCCGTGGTCGCGCGCGAGCGCTGCGCGGATCGCCGCTCCGTGCTCGTTCAGCAGCGGCGCCGCGGACACGGCGGTCGCGCGCCTGCCGTCGAACTGCAGGGCGGGGCGTACCGCCTGGCGGCCGCCCTCGCTTGCGTCCTGGACCGGCACGATGAGGCCGAGATGCCTCGTCTGCGGATCGGCGACGACTGAGTCGATGCCATTGATCGGCGCGAACGGCACGTCGTTTGCCGACAGGCGCGCGGCCCAGTCGGCGAGCGGACGCGCACGGAAACGCCGGTCGAGTTCCTCGCCAAGCGCCTCGTAGTGTTCGATTCGCGCAAGCCGCGCGTTGAATCTCTTGTCCTGATTCAGTTCGCCCGCCTCGAGCGCGGTGACGAGTCCCTGCCAGAACTTGTCGAGCGAGGAAAGGTGGATGGCGAGCAGGCGGTTGTCGGCCGTATGCAGGATATAGGCCTGCGCGAGCCGCGGGCGGTCGCTCGAGGTCGGCACCGCGCCAAGCGCGAAGTAGGCGGCAAATGGTTCGACCGCGAAATGCGCCATTGCCTCGAGCATCGAGACCTCGACCAGGTGGCCCTGGCCGCTGTGCGAGCGCTCGAGCAGGGCGCCCAGGATTCCGTAGGCAGCGTAGATACCGGTGATCGCATCGGCCAGCGCCGGCCCCATGAAACGCGGGCGCTCGGGATCGACCACCACGCTCAGGAATCCCGACAACGCCTGCGCGACCGAGTCGTAACTGGGCCGTTCGGCATACGGGCCATCGCCGCCGAAGCCACTGATCGAGCAATAGACGAGGCGGGGATTGATGCCGCGCAGCCTTTTCGCGCCGGCGCCCAGGCGATCCGCCGTTCCCGGCCGGAAATTCTGGATATAAACGTCGGCGCCCGCGATCAACTGGTCGAATGTCTCCAGATCGGCCGGCAGCTTCAGATCGCAGACGAGACTGCGCTTGTTGCGGTTGTATGCCTGGAAGTGCGGCGAGTAGAGGCCTTTCTGATAGCTGCGGTAGGGATCGCCTTCCGGGCTCTCGATCTTGATCACGTCGGCGCCGAGGTCGGCGAGCATCATTCCGGCGCAGGGGCCGGTGATGAATGTACCCTGTTCGACGATGCGGACCCCATGGAGAACGGATTGAAGCATCAGCTGCTCGGCACGAATCCGGCGGGTGACTTGCCGTCATAGGCGATTGCGGCCGCACCCGAGTCCGCGAGGATGAAGCCGATCGACCGCTCCTGCTCTTCGAGCAGATGGGCGATGAGGCCGGCCGTGCGCGCGAGAATCGGAATGCCCTTGACCGCGAGCAGCGGATAGCCGGCATCGAGCAGCACCGCCGCGATCGCGCCCGACACGTTCATCACGAGCGGCTTGCCCGTGACCTCCGGCAGGAGCTTCTCGATCAGCAGCGCGATTTCGATGTGGCGTCCGGAAATGCCGGATTCCGCGGCGACCGCAAGCAGCCGTTCGACGCGCGGGTCCGCGCGCTTGTGCAGCGGATGACCGTAGCCAGGGATCGCCTGGCGCGCATTGCGCGCATCCACGAGCGCCGCATGCGTGGCCACATCGATGGCGCGCGACGATTCGCGCTCGAGAATGCCTGCAATGAACCGCGCGGCAGATTCGGCCGAGCCCAGAATCACGGAGCCGCAGCCGAGGATGCCCGCCGCAACCGCGCCCTGGATCGCCTCGGGTGCGGCTGCGAGCGTCATGCGGCTCGCCGTAACGCTCGGCACGAGGCCGTGTTCCGCGATGGCGACGAGCGCAGCGTCGAGAATGCGCCGTTGCGCGGCGGTGGGAAGGGCGCCGGTGACGAGGAGCCAGGCGTGGTCGGTGAATGTGACCTGCCCGATGAGATCGCGGCACAGGTCGAAGCCGCGGACGACGATCGAATCCGCATTCGACGCCGAGATCGCCGAGCTGCGTCCGGCCTGCGAACCGATTTTCATGCGGCGGAGCCCTGCTGATGGTTCGAACGGATTTCGTATACCGAAAATTGATTCGACTGCCGAACATGCTGAACGCGAGTGCGGCCCGCCGTCAAGTACGCGTCGGCATTGCTTTTGCTTCTTCGCATATCGAAATACACTGCGACCCATGCCACGGCACCAGCCACCGCTGCGAAGGGAAGCCATGGGCGGGCTCGCGAAGGGCCTGCAGGTGATTCGCGCCTTTACGCGCGACCATTCGGCTCTCACTCTGTCGGAAGTCGCCGGCATCGCGCGGATGCCCGCGGCGACCGTGCGGCGCTGCCTGCTCACGCTCGAGGAGCTCGGCTATGTCACGCGGCGCGGGAGGCAGTTCCTGCTGCGCCCGAAAGTGCTCGAGCTTGGCGCCGCTTATCTGGAGTCGATGGATATCGAGCATCTGACGAAGACGCATCTCGAAGAACTCGCGCGGCTCACCGGCGACTCGGCAGCGCTTTCAGTGCTCGACGGAAACGACATTGTGTACGTCGCGCGGACCTCCGTGCGCACGCTGATGCGGCTCGAAGCCCATGTCGGCAGCCGGTTTCCGGCGCACGTGACCTCCATGGGACGCGTGCTCCTCGCAGGGCTCGCGCCGGAGAGACTCGAGACCTATTTCCGCACGCAGCGCTTCGTCGCGTTGACCGATTCCACGGTCACGGACCCGAGGAAGATCCGCCAGTTGATCGATGAATGCCGTAAAGCGCGGTATTCCGCGGTCGAGGACGAGCTGGCATATGGCGTGGTCGCGGTCGCGGTGCCGGTCTTCGACCAGGCGGGGCGTGTGGTCGCATCGCTCAACAGCTCGAGCCATTCGCGCCGAATCACCAAGGCCAAGCTGGTGCGTGAGCGGCTCGCGATGCTGCAGCAGGCGAGCCGGGAGATCTCTGCGGAGCTGGCCCGTGTTCCCGGCCTGTCGCTCAGTGCGCTGGTCTAGGTGCGCCGCAGACCGTGCTTGACGCCCACTCTCGGCACTCGTAGCCTGTTTGCGAACTTTTTTTCGATATTCGAAATGACATGCAGAGCCACGACGACTATTTCCTGTCCGGCGGAGTCCGGCTGCGTTTTCGCGACGAGGGCAGGGGCATGCCGGTCGTCTTCATCCATGGCTGGACCGTCGATCTCGAGGTCTGGGATCCGCAGTCGGCGGCGCTCGCGCATTCGATGCGCGTCATCCGGTTTGATCGTCGCGGCTTCGGCCGGTCGGACGGAACACCCGATCTCGCCGCGGACTGCGACGACCTGCGCGCGCTCCTCGACCGGCTTGGGATTGCGCGGGCGGCGCTCGTCGGCGCATCACAGGGCGCCCGAGTGGTGCTCGCATTCGCCACGCGCGAGCCCGAACGCATCATGAGCATCGTTCTCGATGGTCCGCCCGATGAAATCGGGAATTCCGCCGTGGCAGGAGACGAGGACTTTTCAGTCGACGAGTTTCGACGGCTCGTGCGCGACGGCGGAGTGGATGCTTTCCGTCGCGCCTGGCGGAACAACGCGCTGATGCGACTGCATTCGGCGGACCCCGGAGCGCGTGCATTGCTCGAATCCATGCTTGCGCGCTATCCGGCGAGGGACCTGCTCGAACCCGGTTCAAAGCCGTCGCCACCGGTCGCCGCTGCGATGCTTGCGCAACTTGCGGCGCCGGCCCTGATCGTCAACGGACGGCTCGACACAAAGACGCGGCTGCGGGCCGGGGAGCGGCTCGCCCGTGTCCTGCCGCAGGCCGAGCGCATCCTGATCCCGGACGCGGGACATTTGCCGAATCTCGACAACCCGGTCGCCTACAACGAGGCGGTCGGCAATTTTCTGCAACGGCAATCGCGAGCCGCGGCCTGAGACCGGGGAGACGCCATGGCCAACATGCTCGTCCTTTATTACAGCAGCTGGGGCCACGTGGAACAGCTGGCATACGCCCAGGCGGAAGGCGTCGCCAGGGTAGAGGGCATGGAAGCTGACGTAAAACGCGTCGCCGAGCTCGTGCCTGTCGACATCGCGAAGCAGTTCGGCTTCAAGCTCGACCAGCCGGCGCCGCTCGCGGATCCGGGTGAACTCGGCAATTACGATGGCATCCTGTTCGGCACACCGACCCGCTTCGGCAACATGTGCGCCCAGATGCGGAATTTCCTGGATCAGACGGGACCGCTGTGGGCAAAGAATGCGCTGCTCGGAAAGGTCGGCAGTGTCTTCACCTGCACGCAGAGCCAGCATGGCGGCCAGGAAACCACGATCGTGTCCTTTCATTGGACACTTTTGCACCAGGGCATGATCATCGTGGGCCTGCCGTATACGGCGCCGGGCATCACCACGATGCGCGAGGTGACGGGCGGCACGCCGTACGGGGCCAGCAGCATCACCGGTGCGGGCGACGAGACACGGATGCCGAGCCAACTCGAGCTCGGCATGTGCCGCTTCCAGGGCGAACATGTTGCCCGCATCACGAGGGACCTCGTCGCAGGGCGCGCGGTCGGCAAGCCATGAGTGCCGATCGCCCTGCGGCGACCGAGCCGGTGTCCGACGAGCGGGCGCCGCCATTCCGATTCTATGACAACCGCCAGAAATACCTGGCGTTCGTGAATACTTGCAACGAGAAGTCCGCGGTTGCGCATCGGGCGGCGCTCGAGCTCAAGCATGTCCGTCCGACGCCGCCGGCGCTTCGCATATTCGATGCCGGCATGGGGGACGCCACGGTCCTTTCCCGGATCATGCGTCACGCCCACAGTCAGGGGCCGACGGTGCCGCTGATGGTGGTCGCCAAGGAGATCAGCCTCGAGGATGTCCGCCTCGGCCTCGAGAAGATGCCGGATCGCTTTCTCGAGCATCCCGCGACCGTGCTCGTGATCACCAACATGAATTACTCGGAGGCGCCACGGCTGATGCCGCGCGACATCCGTTCCGCCGCCGCGCTCAACTGGCACGAAGTGCGCCTGAAGGGCCAGACTTCGCACGAGTATTCCGAGCAGATCGAGGAACTCGCGACGATGCTTGCCTTCGGCTGGCAGACGAAGCCAAGCCCGAAGACAGGAAACCCCGTCTACGTGCGCCCGTCGGTGCTGGTCGTCTACCGCGAAGACCACAAGTTCCTGCTCGATCGAGTGATACCGAAACCCGGCCAGACCTTCGAGTCCTACGACCTGATCGTCGCGTCGCAGCCCTGGCGCGCGCGCATGTCGGCGAAGTTCAAGGCGGAAAGGGTGCTCGGGCCGCTGACTCGAAGCCTCGCTCCAAACGGCCGGCTGCTGGTCATCCAGTCCTACGGGCGCGATCCCGCGCTCGAGATCATCCAGAAGCTCTGGCCGGACGAGAATCCTTTCCAGGTGGATCGCCGCCAGTTGCTGGCTGCCCTGAAAACCGAGCTGGGCCGCGACGCGAGCGAGTTCTCGCTGACCGCGCCGGCGGACGACAAGGCGATCTTCCGCTACGAGATGCACACGCTGCCGAACGAGATCGGCGACCGCATCGGCACCTCGACGCTGTTCGCGGCCTGGAACGCGGCGATCTACGTGAACCAGATCGAAGACGAACGACTGGACGAGGTCGTGACCACCGGCGCCTATCTCGACGCCACGCAGTCGATCCTGCAGAAGCACGGCGGACTCTGGTTCAACGACGAGACCTTTGTCGTGAGCCGGCGGCAGAAATAGTGGAGTTGCAGAACATCGCCGCGGCCGCACACCTCCGTTCCGGCGGTGCCACGGAGGCCGACCTGAAAGAACGGGTGATCGAGTTCGTCGGCTCCGCATCGATCGAGGTCACGCCGCACGACAAGGAGACACTGCCCGCCCTCAGGGACATGCTGCCCGGCGGCACGGCGGTCTACATCACGCACACGCCGGAAGCGACGACGGGGGATGTGGCGGACGTCGCCTGCGCCGTCGAAGACAGCGGATTCCGCGCGTATCCCCACCTTGTCGCGCGCAGGACAAGGAGCAAGGATGCGCTCGTGGCGGCGCTCGACCGTCTCAAGGATGCCGGCATCACGCGGGCGATGCTGGTGGCCGGTGATCTTTCCACGCCGACCGGTGTCTTTGCGAGCACGCTCGACATCCTTGACTCGGGAGTCCTGGTCTCCGCGGGCATCAACACGATCGGCGTTGCCGGGCATCCCGAGGGCCACAAGCGCATCGGTTCGACCCTGCTGTGGAAGGCACTGCAGCATAAGCAGGACTACGCCGAACTGTCGGGAGCCCGCATCCACATCGTCAGCCAGTTCGGGTTCAATCCGGGAGCCCTCGTTGACTGGGAGCGGCAGTTGACGGAACACGGCATCGCGCTGCCGGTGCATGTCGGCATCGTGGGACCTGCATCGCTCAGGACACTGATCAGGTACGCAATGCTCTGCGGCATCGGCGCCTCGCTGAATGCCCTGATGACGAACCTGAGCGCGATCAGTTCGGTGAAGCACCTGGTGACTTCGGCCGACGAGATGCTCCTGCAGATTGCGCGTGCCCGGGAGGATGCGCTGGCGCGACGGATCGTGCAGCCGCATTTCTTCTCCTTCGGCGGCGTCTTGCAGACCGCGCAATGGCTGCAGGCCATCCGCGCCGGCCGCTTCGAGATCGACGCAGATTCCGGGACGCTGGTCGTCCATCGATAGAATTGCCCGAAAGAGGCAGAGGCAGTATGAGCGACAGCTATCTGTTTACTTCCGAATCGGTGGGCGAGGGTCACCCGGACAAGGTTGCAGACCAGATTTCGGATGCGATTCTCGACGCGGTGATCGCCCAGGACCGGACAGCACGGGTCGCAGCGGAGACGCTTTGCAGCACGGGCCTCGTCGTACTCGCGGGCGAAATCACGTCGAAGGCGGTCGTGGACTACCAGTCCGTTGCGCGCGATGCGATCCGGCGTATCGGATACGACAACACGGAATACGGCATCGACTACCGCGGTTGCAGCGTTCTCGTGACCTATGATGAGCAGTCTCCGGATATCGCACAGGGCGTGGACGAGGGCCGTGGACTCGATCTCGAGCAGGGCGCCGGCGACCAGGGCCTGATGTTCGGCTACGCCTGCGATGAAACGCCGCAGCTCATGCCACTGCCGATTCACCTGGCTCACCGGCTGGTCGAGCGGCAGGCGCAGCTTCGGCACAGCGGCCGGCTGTCCTGGCT
>JBATEA010000337.1:0-1977 GCA_049663745.1 Steroidobacteraceae bacterium
CGCAGGTCGCGGATCAGCGGCGCGGCGTCGCGCGCCTTCAGGCCGGACATGAATCGGTCGACTTCCTCCGCGATCATGTGGCCCGCGGCTTCCGCTTCTTCCTGGCGCGCCCGGACATTTTCGTCAATGACGTCGCGCAGGTCGTCGATGGTGTACAGGTAGACATCCTCGAGCTCTCCAACGCGCGGGTCGATGTCGCGCGGCACGGCGAGATCGAGCATGAAGACCGGGCGGCGGCGGCGCTCTGCGATCGCCCGGCGGGTCGCCTCGAACCCGATGACATGATCGGGACTCGCCGTGGAACTGACGACGACGTCCGCCTGCGCGAGGTGGCTGTCCAGCGCGTCAAGCGAGATTGCCGAAGCCTTGAAGCCGGCGGCGAGTCGCTGCGCGCGGTCCAGGCTGCGATTCGCGATGATCATGCGGCCCAGCTTCTGCGCGTGCAGGTGCCGTGCGGCGAGCTCGATCATGTCGCCGGCGCCGACCAGGAGCGCCGTGTGGCGCTCGAAGCCGGTGAAGATCCTGCGCGCGAGCTGGATGCCCGCCGAGGCGACCGACACGGCGCTCGCGCCGATCGCGGTCTCGGTGCGGACCCGCTTGGCGACCGAGAATGTCGTCTGGAACAGCCGGTTCAGCCGCGATCCCGCGGTTCCGGCCTGCTGGGCCGCGCGGTACGCATCCTTCAGCTGGCCGAGAATCTGGGGTTCTCCCAGGATCAGCGAATCGAGGCCCGACGCGACGGAAAAGACATGCCGCACGGCCTCCGCGCCTTCGAGGCGATAGAGGCATTCCTTCAATTGCGGGTTGCCACCGGACCAGGACGCCAGCCAGTCCGGCAGCGATGCGCCGTCCGTGTCGGCGACGCAATAAAGCTCGGTGCGGTTGCAGGTCGAGACGATCAGGCCCTCGTGGATGCCTTCCAGTGCGCCGAGCGCACCGAGCGCCCGTGGCAGGCGATCGGCGTCGAATACGATGCGCTCGCGCACATCGATGGGCGCTGTCCGGTGATTCAATCCGAAGACGAGGAGCGACATGGTGGGCCGCAAGCAAGAACCCGAAGGATTGTCCGGTAACGATCACGGCAGCACAAGCGCTGGGCTATAGTGATGCGATGTCATATTGGCTGCGCTGCCTCGTGCTGCTGCTGTCAGCCGGTGCCGCGGTTCCGGTGTTGGCGGCCTCCCGCTGTCCTGCCGGCGACGCCATTGCGCTGGCGGTGAGCGGCGAGCGGGCGCTCGCCCGCGCCGATTGGCCAGCGGCCGCGCGCAATTACGGCTGCGCGGCGCAACATTCGGACGATGCGGCGGTCGCCGAGCGAGCGACCCGGATCTCCTACGACAATTACCAGTTCACAAGCGCGGTCGCCGGGGCAAGGCGCTGGCTCGAACTCGCGCCGGACAGCGAAGTCGCGCGCCGCTACCTGGCGACCGGGCTCCTGCGGCTCTACGAAGACGATGCGGCGGCCGCGCAGTTCGCAACCCTGCTGAATACCTCCTACAAAGACCGCGCGCGCGGTTACACGACGCTGCTCGGAATCCTGGCGGAGGAACGCAACGAGACCGGCGCGGCGCGAGTGATGGAGCGCCTGGCCGCCGCGGATCCTGACCTTCCCGAGGCCCAGTACGCCTTGAGCGTGCTGTGGCAGCGCGCCGAGAACGGCGAGCGCGCACTCACTGCGGCAAGACGCGCCAATGAGCTGCGCCGTGACTGGCGCATGGCCGAACTCGCGGAAGTCCGGGCGCTGTCGACGGCCGGGCGCCGCGAAGAAGCGCTGGCGAAATCGGCGGCGCTGGCGGCCGGAGACGATCCGTTCTCGAGGATCAGCCACGCCTGGCTCCTGGTCGGCAACGAGAGGCGCGCCGAGGCGACGGCGATCTTCGAGGATCTGAGCAGCGTGGGCGCGGCGGCCAGCGATGCGAAAGAGGGCCTTGGCGCCATCGCGCTCGACGAGCGGCGATTCGACGACGCGACCAGGAT
>JBATEA010000338.1:0-4338 GCA_049663745.1 Steroidobacteraceae bacterium
GCGCGAGATCGAGGCCGTCCTGCTCGATCGCGGCGTCGCTCCGCCGGCGGCCGGCGGGCAGGACCGCGATTTCTGGCTCGATCTCCTGATGGCGACTGTCGTCGGACCCCTGCTCGGCCACGATGGACCGGTTTTCGTACGCGATTACCCGGCAAGCCAGGCCGCGCTCGCGCGTGTGCGCGATCCCGGCGATGGCTGGCCGGTCGCGGAGCGGTTCGAGCTCTATCTTGACGGCATCGAACTCGCCAACGGTTTTCATGAGCTGGGCGACATGCCGGAACAGCGGCGGCGATTCACTCAGGATCTGCACAAGCGGCGCCTGCGTGACCAGCGCCTGGCGCCGCTCGACGAACGCTTCCTGGCAGCACTGGCGCAGGGACTCCCGGACTGCGCCGGCGTGGCGTTGGGCTTCGACCGCCTGGTCATGGTGGCACTTGGGCTCGCGTCGCTCGATGAAGCCATGGCATTCCCCGTCGGGCGGGCCTGAGGAAATCATGAAACAGCCATTCGTCGAACCGTATGCAGAACTCCTGCAGCAGGCCGCGGGAATATTCCAGGACGAACGCGACCCCTGGGCAAACTCGGCGAATGCCGCGGCGCTCGTCTGGGAACGGGTGCCGGACCTCAACTGGGCCGGCTTTTACTTCCTGCGCGGCGGACAATTGATCGTGGGCCCGTTCCAGGGGCGGATTGCCTGCGTGCGGATCGCGCCGGGCGAGGGAGTCTGTGGAACGGCCGCCAAGCGCCGCGAGACGGTGATCGTTGCGGACGTGCACCAGTTTCCGGGCCATATCGTCTGCGATGCGGCTTCGAATTCCGAGATCGTGGTGCCGCTCGTCACCGGGGGCCGGCTCATCGGCGTGCTCGATCTCGACAGCCCGAGTCCTGGCCGCTTCGGGCCGGACGACGCTCGGGGCCTCGAAGCGCTCGCAGCGCAACTCGCCGCCGCCTGCGACTGGCGGCTTGCGGGCATCGACGGATTCGGAATGGCCTAGACCGGACGCGGCATCCGCAGCGCGCTTACTTGACCCGCGCGATGTACTGGGCGCTGCGGGTGTCCACGCGGATCACTTCGCCCTGGTTCACGAACAGCGGCACCTTGACTGAGGCGCCGCTCTCGAGCTTCGCAAGCTTCGTGCCGCCGGTCACCGTGTCGCCGCGCATCCCGGGATCGGTCTCGATGATCTTGAGCTCGACGTGCGGGGGCGGTGTCACCGTCAGCGGCTGGCCATTCCACAGCGTGACGATGCAGACGACGCCTTCCTTGAGCCACTGCGCGGCTTCGCCGACCGCGGTCTCACTGGCGGTGAACTGCTCGAAATTTTCCGGCTGCATGAAGTGCCAGAACGTGCCGTCGAAGTACAGGTACTGCATGTCGACGTCGACGACGTCGGCCGCTTCGACACTGTCGCCGGACCGGAAGGTCTTCTCGATGACCCGACCGGTCCTGAGATTGCGGATCCTGGCCCGATTGAAAGCCTGGCCCTTGCCCGGCTTGACGAATTCGTTGTCCACGATCGAGCACGGATCGTTGTCGAGGATGATCTTCAGGCCTGACCGGAATTCGTTGGTGTTGTAGCTCGACATCGCGGGCCTGGGGCCCATTTCACGGGCCGGTGCTGGACCAGAGGGCGCGTATGATAGCCAGAACCCGCCCGACCGACCATCCCGCCCGGGACCGCCACCCCGGCGTGAATTGCACGCCGGACACACCATTGCGCCGGCAACGTGCGATTTTGCCGGTTGGCATTCCAAGACGCCGGTCGCGAAATTGACGTAATTCGGGGTGTTAGTATCCTGACCTCCACGCCCGCTGGCAGCAGCCGGAGCCCGATTTGAAGCAACCCGCCGCCGCCGTCCCGATGATTGCCCTGACCCGCAGCCAGGACAATGTCGAGGCGATCAACAAGGCACTGCGCAATGCCGGTCATGCCGTCCACGTGACCTGGCTGCCGGATGCGCGCGAGCTCGGCGACGTGCTGACCCAGGCCTCCGCCGAGATGCTCATGCTGTTCGCCGACGAAGACATCGTCGACCTGGCGGGCGCCATGGAATTCCGCGCCCGCTTCGCGCCGGAGATCCCGGTGCTGTTCGTGCGCGACAAGCTCGACGAGAATTCGATTGCCGAGGCGCTCGCGCTCGGTGCCCAGGACGCGGTCACACTCGGCAATATCAAGCGCCTGCAGCTGGTGGTCGGCCGTGAGCTGCGCACCTATCGCCTCGGCCGGGCGCTGACGCAGACGCTCACCACGGCGCGCGAGTACAAGCAGCAATTGCAGCACATCGTCGAGGGATCGACCGACGCGATCGCCCAGGTTCAGGAAGGCTTCATCGTCGACGCGAATCCGGCCTGGGTCGAATTATTCGGCTACGCCAGCGCGGAGGAAGTCACCGGCACGCCGTTGCTGGACGCCTTCGACGCCGACGATCACGTGGCGATCAAGGGCGCGCTGGTCGCCTGCCTGCAGGGCAAGTGGTCGGGCCACACGCTGCACGCTTCGGCGCTGCTGGTCAGCGGTCATACGCCGTCGCTCGAATTCCAGTTGCGGCGCGCGGAGTTCGACGGCGATCCTTGCGTCCAGGTCTGCGTTCCGGCGCGGGTCGCCGACGAAGGCGAGGTCGAGCGCCGCCTGGCGGACGCGATGCAAGGCGACCCGGCGACCGGATTGCTGTATCGCCGTTTCTTCATCGACAGGCTGCGCGAGCGCCTGGCGGAACCGGCGAAGGGCGGTGTCCGCTACCTGGCCTACATCGAGCCCGACAAGTATGAAGGGGTGCTCGAAGACGTCGGAGTCATGGGCGGCGAAGACTTCCTGACCGAATTCGCGAGACTGCTGCGCGAACAGGTGCAGAAGGGCGATCTCGCGGGCCGCTTCGGCGGCAACGGTTTCATGGTCCTGCTGGAACGCGGCACGGGCCGCGACGCGGACGCCTGGGCCGAGCATGTCGTGCACAAGGTCGCGACCGAGGTGTTCCAGGTCGGTTCGAAGTCGCTCTCGACGACCTGCACCATCGGCCTCGGGCCCGTGCCGGCCGGAATCCACGACCCCGAAGGGCCGGCGAGCGACGCCTACAACGCGAATCGCCAGGGCCGCGAGATGGGCGGCAACCGCATCCAGATGCTGGAGCACACCGGCGTGATGCTGCGCTTGCAGGACGCCGACCGCGAGTGGATCAAGCACATCAAGAGCGCGCTGATGGAGAACCGCTTCCGCCTGGTGCAGCAGCCGATCGCGAGCCTGGTCGGCGAGGACCTCGGCATGTTCGACGTGCTGGTCCGCATGCTCGACGAACAGGGGCAGGAAGTCCTGCCGTCGCTGTTCATGCCGGCGGCCGAACGCAATGACCTGATGAAGAACATCGATCGCTGGGTGATCGGCGCGGCGATGTCCTTCTGCGCTTCGCGCAAGCCGGGTGCGTTGTTCGTCCGCCTTTCGAAGGACACGCTGTCGGATTCCTCGCTGCTGGCCTGGCTCGCGAACCAGTTGAAGACGACGCGCGTCGAAGCGCCGCGAATCGTGTTTCAGATTCGCGAGGAAGTGGCCGCCCAGCACATCAAGGAAGCCGTTGCGCTGCAGCATGCATTGCGGGCGCTGAAGTTCCGATTCGCAATCGAGGGTTTCGGGCTCGGCCGCGACGCGGAACAGCTGCTCGGGCACCTGTCGCCGGACTTCGTGAAGATCCACGGCGCGCTGATGCAGGGGCTGTCGGCGGACCAGGACAAGCAGAGTCGCGTGAAGTTGCTGGTGGACCTCGCGCATGGGCGCAAGGCGGTCACGATCGGGGAGCGCGTGCAGGATGCCAATACCATGGCGGTGCTCTGGCAGCTCGGCGTCGAGTTCATCCAGGGCTACTTCGTCAACGCGCCCGAGGAAATCGTTCTCGGTACAGCGACGGGTTGAGTCAGCCCGGTCGAACAGGCCGGACGGCAATTGCTCGCTCGCTCAGCCGATCTTGATTCGCTTGCTCGCAACGCCGTCCGGCCTGCATGACCGGGCCGGTATCACTCGACGCTCAGCCGATCGACTTTGCGCCAGCCGCGGGGAAGAACGGCGCCACGCTGGCCGCGGGCGCCGAGATAATGCGGCAGGTCCTTCCAGTTGAGCGTCATCTTGCGTTCTCCATTCCAGACGACGACGCTCTGGTCCGGCGCCGCGACGACGACTGCGACCATCAATTCTTCCGCAGCGCGGGATTTCTTGCCAGGCACGCCGAAAATCAGGTTGCCGCGGCCCTTGTCCATTTCCGGCAGGTCTGACACGGGGAACGCGAGCAGCCGCCCCTCGCTGTTGACGGACACGACGAGCGCGCCTTCCGTCGCCGGCACCGGTGCAGCGG
>JBATEA010000339.1:0-5321 GCA_049663745.1 Steroidobacteraceae bacterium
GGTGCCGGACCTGGTCGTGTTCCTGCAGGCACCCGTAGATGCGCTCCTGCAGCGCATCGACAAGCGCGGCATCACCTACGAGAAATACATCGACGCCGCCTACCTGGAACGGCTCGGTGAGGCGTACACGCACTTCTTCCACCAATACACGGCCTCACCGCTCCTGATCGTCAACACCGCCGAGATCGACCCGGCCAACAATTCCCGCGACTTCGACGACCTGTTCGAGACCATTCGCCAGACTCGCAGCGGGCGTCACTATGTAAACCCCGTCAGGAATCAGTGGTGACTTGCGTGGCGTGCGAGCGCCCACTCGATGTGTTCCCTTACCAGCGCATCCGGATCTGCGCGGCGCGCCGTGAGTGCGGCGACGACCTCAGCCGTGGTCGGCGCATTGCCGAGAGCCACGGCGACATTCCTCAGCCAGCGCGCATAACCTAGCCGGCGCAGTGCGCTGCCGGCACTGCGCTCGAGATACTCAGCCTCCGTCCAGCCGAACAATTCGACGAGCCCGGGCGCATCGAGACCATGGCGCGCGCGAAATCCCGGATCGGCGGCGAGCGCCGCGAACTTGTTCCATGGACAAACCAGCTGGCAATCGTCACAACCGAAGATCCGGTTGCCGATCGCCGGCCGCAGTTCCTCCGGTATCGCGCCGTGGTGCTCGATGGTCAGGTAGGAAATGCAGAGCCGCGCATCGAGTTGATACGGCGCAGTGATCGCGCCGGTCGGGCACGCGGATATGCAGGCGCTGCAGGTGCCGCAGCGGTCCTTGGCAGGCGCGTCCACCGGCAGCGGCAGGTCCGTGAACAGCTCGCCCAGCATGAACAGCGAGCCGGCACGCGAATTGATCAGATTCGTGTGCTTGCCGATCCAGCCGAGACCCGCATCGCGCGCGAGCGGCTTCTCCATGACCGGCGCGGAATCGACGAAGGCGCGATAGCCAAAGGGGCCGATCTCGGCCTCCAGCATGCTCGCCAGTTTCGCGAGGCGCTGGCGCAGGATCTTGTGGTAGTCGCGACCCAGCGCGTAGCGGGCGACGTAGCCGCGTCGCCGGTCGGCGAGCACCGACTGCGCCGGCACGGCATCGGGCGCGGAGCTGTTCATCCGCACGCTGATGATGCGCAGAGTTCCCGGCACCAACTCCGCAGGCCGGCTGCGCCGCCGCCCGTGCCGGGACATGTACTGCATGCCGCCGTGGCGGCCTTCGGCAATCCATTGTTCGAGCCGCGTCTCGTCCTCCGGCAAGTCGACACCCGCGACACCCACCTGATCGAAACCGAGCGCGGCCGCGAATCCGGTCAGGCGCGATCGCAGCGCGGTGAGCTCATCGGCGGTGAGATTCTTGGCCATGGCGGCGGGAAATGGCGGCTGGCCAGTATAATCGCTTGCATGGAATCGCTGCCCGTCCTGGTGTACGCAGCCGCACAAGTGCGCGCGATGGACCGGCATGCAATCGATGTCCTGGGCATCCCTGGTTACGCTCTGATGCAGCGCGCCGCCGAGGCTGCGCTTGCAATGCTGCGGCAGCAATGGCCGGATGCAGATCGCCTCACCGTGCTGTGCGGCTCCGGCAACAATGGCGGCGACGGCTACGTGCTCGCGCGCCTTGCGCTCGAGGCAGGGCTTTCGGTCACCGTCTGCGCGCTCGCCGATCCGGAGCGGCTCACTGGCGACGCGGCACGCGCGCACGCGGAATTCAGGGGGGCCGGCCGTCAGGCCGCCGGTTTCGACCGCGCGGCGCTCGCCACGGGCGTCATCGTCGATGCGCTGCTCGGCACCGGGGTCGACCGGCCGGTGGAAGGCGCGATGCGGGAATGCATCGATGCGGTCAATGCATCGGGTCTTCCGGTGCTCGCTCTCGATCTGCCGTCGGGCCTGGACGCGGACACCGGCCTCGTTCATGGGACGGCTGTCATCGCGACACGCACCGTCACCTTTGTCGCGCTGAAGACCGGCCTGTTTCTCGGCGATGCCCGGGATCATGTCGGTGAACTGGCATTTGCGGGCCTCGATATCCCGGCCGAGGCGGGCGAAGCGCATGTGCCTGTGATGAAGCGCATGGATTCGCAGTTGCTAGCGGCAGCGCTGCCGCGACGCCGGCGCTCGGCGCACAAGGGCGAGCATGGCCGCGTGCTGATCGTGGGCGGTTTCGCAATGCCGGGCGCCGCGCGGCTCGCGGGAGAGGCGGCGCTGCGCGCGGGCGCGGGACTCGTCACGGTGGCGACCGATGCGGCGGGCGTCGCGCCGATCATCGCCGGGCGGCCGGAGCTGATCTGCAACGCCGCGGAATCCGCATCCGCGCTCGAGAGCCTGATGGACTCCGCCGATGTCGTGGCGATCGGGCCGGGTCTCGGTCTCGGGCGCGACGCCCGCACGTTTTTTGACGCCGTCGCCGCCTGCGGCAAGCCGCTGGTGCTCGATGCCGATGCGCTGACCCTGCTGGCGGAACGACCGCGGCATCGCGACGACTGGATCGTGACGCCACATCCGGGCGAAGCTGCGCGCCTCACCGGCACGGATGCCGCCGCGATCCAGCGCGACCGGCTGGGCTCCCTGCGCGCAATCACCGCGCGCTACGGCGGCATCTGCGTGCTGAAGGGCGCGGGCACGCTCGTCGGTGCGGAAGACCTGCCGCCCTGGGTCTGTGATCGCGGCAATCCGGGCATGGCGACAGCCGGCGCCGGCGACGTGCTGACCGGAATCATTGCAGCACTCGTGGCCGGTGGCTGCGATCTCGAGCTTGCGGCGGCGGCCGGAGTGCTGTTGCATGCCCGAGCGGGCGACCGCGCGGCGCGCGCCGGCGAGCGTGGCTTGATTGCCGGCGACCTGATCGCACAGTTGCAGGCCGTCACGAATCCGCCATGGAACTGAGTCTGCCCGACGAGGCAGCGATGCAACGGCTCGGTGCAGCACTCGCGGACAGCCTGCCAGACCTGCGCAGTACGAATCTCCTGCTCGTATTGCAGGGTGAGCTGGGGACCGGGAAGACGACGCTTGCGCGCAGCCTGCTGCGCAGGCTCGGCGTCGAGGGCGCGGTCCGCAGCCCGACCTTCACGCTCGTGGAACCGTACGACACGAAGGCGGGCACGGTTCATCATCTCGATCTCTATCGCCTGCGCGGCGAACCGGCGGAACTCGATGCCCTGGGCTATCGCGACTATCGCGGCGCACCCGGCCTCGTGATCGTCGAGTGGCCCGAGCGGGGCGGCAGCGCGCTGGGCGATCCGGACCTGCACATTTTCATCGAACATCTTCCGGTTGGGCGGCACATCCGCATCGGCGCGGCGACGGACGCCGGTCATGCATGGCAGGGCTCATTAAGATCCAAGCGTATCTGACTGAAATACTTGAGTTAAAATAGATACGCCGCTAGAGTAGCGGCGTGTTTCGCCCGACCAGAGCCTGCATGCGCTCACTGCACTGGATCTGCGTCTCAGTCCTGGCGACCGTGTCGCTCGCCGCCGCGCCCGCACGCGCGTTCGCGGCGCCCGCCAACCTGCAGGAGATCCGGTTGTGGGCGAGTCCGGATTCCACCCGCGTGGTGCTCGATCTCTCGGCGCCGGTCAGCTATTCCGTGTTCGAGCTTTCCGACCCGGAGCGCGTCGTGATCGATCTCGAAGGCGTTGCGGCGGATAACACACAACTGCCCCCGGCGGCCGCCGTCGGCTTGGTCAACGGCGTGCGCGTCGCGGCGCGCGAAAACGGCGGGCTGCGGGTCGTTCTCGACTTGACCACCAAGGTCGAACCGAAGAGCTTCCTGACGCCACCGAACGAAACCTATGGCCACCGGCTGGTCATCGACCTCGGGTCGGCGCAGGCAGTGCGCCCAGTCAAGGTCGCGAGTGATGGCAATGGCCAGCGCGACGTCGTGGTTGCGATCGATGCCGGCCACGGCGGCGAGGATCCCGGTGCGATCGGCAGGTCCGGCACGCGCGAGAAGGACGTCGCGCTCGCGGTAGCCCGCAAGCTCGCCGACCGCATCAATTCCGAACCCGGCATGCGCGCGGTACTGACGCGCGACGGCGACTACTTCGTACCGTTCCGCGAGCGCATCCGGCGCGCACGTGTGCAGCAGGCCGACATGTTCATCTCCGTGCACGCGGATGCATTCATCAATCGCTCGGTGCGAGGCTCATCCGTCTATGTGCTGTCGACGCGGCGCGCGAGCAGCGAGGCGGCACGCTGGCTGGCGGACCAGGAAAACGCGGCCGACCTGATCGGCGGCGTTTCCCTGGACGACAAGAGCGACGTGCTCGCTTCGGTGCTGCTCGACCTGTCGCAAAACGCCTCGATCAGTGCGAGCCGCGAGGCGGCTGCGCACGTGCTGGAGGAACTCGATCACGTTGGCCAGCTCAAGAAGAGCGACGTGCAGCATGCGAGCCTGATCGTGCTGACATCGCCCGATGTCCCGTCCATGCTGGTCGAGACCGCCTACATCTCGAATCCCGAGGAAGAACGGCGGCTGCGCGATTCCGGCTACCAGATGCGGCTCGCGGGTGCGATGCACGCCGGCGTGCGCCGCTATTTCTACGACAACCCACCGCCGGGCACGCGCCTGGCGATGCTGGCGGCGCGCGAGCACGGGCAGGCGCTGCGGCACGTCGTTTCACGCGGCGAAACGCTGTCCGACGTCGCGGGCCGCTACTCCGTCAGTGTGGATGCGTTGCGCCGCCAGAACCGGCTGCTGGACGGCCAGCTCACGACCGGGACGATTCTCGAGATACCGGTCACCGGCACCTGAATCACTCGGCCCGGCGCTGCTAGACTGGCGTGCCCCGGCCGGGCGCGCCATGCCGATCCAGATCCTCCCAGACCCGCTCATCGACCAGATCGCCGCCGGCGAGGTCATCGAGCGGCCGGCCTCGGTCGCCAAGGAACTGGTCGAGAATGCGCTCGATGCCGGTGCGCGGCATGTCACGGTGGATGTGGAGCGCGGCGGCATCGCGCTCCTGCGCGTGCGCGACGACGGCGCGGGACTCGAGTCCGGCGAGCTGCCGCTCGCACTCGCGCGTCATGCGACCAGCAAGATCGGTTCGCTCGCGGACCTCGAGCGCGTGATGACGCTCGGGTTTCGAGGCGAGGCGCTCCCCTCGATCGCATCGGTATCGCGGCTGCGGATCGCCTCGCGGCCCGCGGCCGCCAGGAGTGGCGCCGAGATCGAGGCGGCGGAGGGGCGTGTCGGCCGGCCGCGGCCGGTGGCACATCCCGCGGGCACGACGGTCGAGGTCCGCGACCTGTTCCACAAGGTTCCCGCGCGGCGCAAGTTTCTGCGCGCGGAGGCGACCGAGTTCCAGCACGTGGCGCGAACGGTCACGCGG
>JBATEA010000340.1:0-1708 GCA_049663745.1 Steroidobacteraceae bacterium
GATCTGCGTATCACGGTCATTCAATTATCCTCCCTGCGAGGTTGTTAGTCAGTCCTGAAAAATGGCTGGGGGACTAGGATTCGAACCTAGGTTGGCGGAGTCAGAGTCCGCAGTCCTACCGCTAGACGATCCCCCAATGCGGTTCGTCCGCCGAACCGGACTCAGCGCTTGCTGAACTGCGGCCCGCGGCGAGCCTTCTTGCGGCCGACTTTCTTGCGCTCGACTTCGCGCGCGTCACGGGTCACGAATCCCGCCGCACGCAAAGGCTTGCGCAGCGTCTCGTCGTATTCGATCAGCGCGCGCGTGATGCCGTGGCGGATCGCGCCCGCCTGGCCGGTCACGCCGCCGCCATCGACCAGCACATTGACATCGAACCGCTCTCCCATCTGCACGAGCACCAGCGGCTGGCGGACGATCATGCGGCCAGTCTTGCGCCCGAAGAATTCGTCGAGCGGGCGGCCATTCACGGTGATCGCACCTTTACCCGGCTTCAGGAAGACGCGTGCGGCCGAGGTCTTGCGCCGGCCGGTTCCGTAGTTGTCATTCAAGGCCATTGTCTGATCCTGTTCTGTTGCGGGCCCGGCTCACCTGAGCTCGAGCGATTTCGGCTGTTGAGCCGCATGCGGGTGCTTGGTACCGGCGAATACATGCAGCTTCCTGAACATCTGGCGGCCCAGTATCGTCTTCGGCAGCATGCCCTTCACCGCGTACTCGATCGCCCGTTCCGGGTGCTCGGCGAGCAGCTTGCCGAGCGCGATTGTCTTCAGGTTGCCCAGGTAGCCGGTGTGCTGCTGGTAAACCTTGTCACGCAGCTTGTTGCCGGTGACCGCCACCTTCTCCGCGTTGATCACAATGATGTAATCACCACAGTCCACGTGCGGCGTGTACTCGGGCTTGTGCTTGCCGCGCAACCGGAATGCGATCGCCGACGCCAGGCGACCGAGCGTCTTTCCGGACGCATCCACCAGGTACCAGTCGCGGCTGACGCGCTCTGGCTTTGCAAAAACGGTCTTCATCTTGGGCCCCTGAAAGGGTCTGGTTCGAGAAAGGCCGGCAAGTTTACACAGATGCGCAGGTGTTGCAAAGCCGGATGGCCCCGGGCGCAAGTCCTTGGCGCTATTCGGGAAGTAATCGTGCCGCGACTATATAATATGCGTCGCATGACCGGCCCCCGCCTGTCGCCGCTCGACCGCCTGCTGGAACTGGCCGATTTGGGACTGCGAGCCAGTTTCGGCCGCCCCGCCGCCACCCGTCCCACGCCGGGATTCCGCGCTGCCGCCACGCCCCTGGACGAGAGCCGCCGGCGCCACGTGGCCGGGCTGATGCGGGTCAACCACGCCGGAGAAGTCGCAGCGCAGGGTCTTTATCACGGCCAGGCCCTGACGGCGCGCGCGGAAGCCGTCCGCGCGACCTTGCGCCGGGCGGCCGAGGAAGAAGGCGATCACCTGGCCTGGTGCCGCGACCGCCTCGACGAACTGGGGGCGCGCACCAGCCTGCTGAATCCGCTCTGGTACGCGGGCTCAGTCGCATTCGGCGCGATCGCGGGACTCCTCGGGGATCGCGTCAGCCTGAGCTTCATGGCCGAGACCGAAAGGCAGGTCGAGGGCCATCTCGAAGGGCATCTTTCCAGGCTGCCCGATGACGACCGGCGCAGCCGCGCGATCATCGAGCAGATGAAGACGGACGAGATCGGGCACGGCCGCTCCGC